>DASPUA010000185.1:0-5173 GCA_035623135.1 Thermodesulfovibrionales bacterium
TAAAACAATCCCTTTCTCTGCATGTTTTTTCTCGGTAACATGCATTATGAGTCAACGATCCTTTTAACTTCTGTCTACGGTAACATTATTTGTGAGTCAATTCGCTTTACTCATGGGTGGTTGACTTTTTTCTATCAGGCAGATTATACTTTGTGAACCATATTACATAAGAAGTTCCACTCCTGGCTGTCCTGATCACTTCTCAACGCGGCACGTTCAACAAACAAAGACACCAATATGAGTTAGGAAATAAATGGCAGTTACAGAGAGCACTTACTGCTGCATGACTGCAGCTTTGGTCATCTCAGAAAGACTCGTGTAGCAAAAGAATGAGTGCGAGTGCAGAGTATCAAGGAGGTATGTATGTTGAAAGGCAATATGAAAAAGTATATACGGATAGTGCTGGGGAAGATGCTGTTGATTACGGTTGTCCTCATGTGTCTGATCGTAATACCCGGTTTTGCAATGGTGTTTGCGGCGAGGGACTCGGTCAAACCCGCGAGTGCCGCGTATGAGGTACAGGACGTGAATCCCGGCATCCTGAGATGGATGAAGAACAACTCTGAGATGTCCGAGGAGGTTCTCTCGGAGATATACCGTGTTGCGACGAGAAATATCAACTCCGATCTGATACTGGCCGTCTGCATGGTAGAATCCAATTTCAACCCCACTGCGAAGAGCAATAAGGGTGCAATGGGCCTTATGGGCATATTACCCGGAGCCTGGCTGGATGAACTGAAGACTCAGGGGATTGTACAGGACAAAGGGGATCTCTATCAGATATCGAATAACATAGCATCAGGCGCATATGTCCTGCAGAAGTATCTCTCAAGAACCAAAACGCTCGAGAGAGCCCTCATTGATTATGTGGGAGGGGACCGCGATTATGTACGCAAGGTGATGAAGGCGTTGGGCGAGCTTTATCTCGCAAAATGGTCAAAGCCGGTTGCTGTATAATTCCTGCGAGAATCAGGTTTTGGGGGAAATGCAAAACCTCTCTCTCCCCTTTGAAAAGAAAGGAATCTGGGAGGGGTTTTGTCATACCCTTATCTTTGGTATTGTCCGTTACTGCGACGGTTTTTGCATCCCCTTGCGACCAGGTCCCCCGGGCCTTTGCGGCCTGCATTTTTTCAGCTCATCTGCATTGCTCGCCGCCTGGACACAGGCCTTTTCTTCATTGAGTCTGGTCAATCGCTCCTCAATCTTCTGAAGGATGTTTGATTTAGCTTCATTGAAGTTCTCAGGCGTAATGTTCTTCATCTCCATACCGTGGGAAGGGGGCATGTTTTCTGCCCGCATCTCAGAAAAGGAGATTTGTGCAAATACGACACACAGCACCCCAGTGAAAATAAAAACGAATGTTCTTTTCATGTTCTCTCACCTCCTTTATTGTGTGCGCAATTTTGTTTATTGGACAGAAAGACACGGAAAAGGTTTAAAAGCGATTCACAAAAGGATCCTGTATGTCCCGGAAAGACCATGAGTGGTGAATCGTAAAAAGTCAACGCTCCTGAAAGTCAAAAGGAAGAATAACAATGAACAGTGGACGCAACCCGGCATGGGCTACAGTTCCAAAAGACGTGAACGGTAAAAAGTAAATAGGTCACTAACAGCAAGGTTTTCCGTATATAATAAATACATTATCTGAAGGAGGGAATAGTATGGTGCCTGAAGATCTGGCAGGACTGAGAAGACTCTATATGGGATTCACTGCTGCCCGCGTGGTGATCACTGCGAACACCCTGGGGGTTTTTGATTGCCTGGTGCAGGCGGTGAATGCGGTCGATGCAGCAAGAAAACTGAAGACGGATGAACGGGCCATGGAAATATTGCTCGATGCTCTGACAGGCATAGGACTGGTTGTCAAGAACAAGAACGGCAGATACCGGAATTCTCGGGTGAGCAGCCGCTATCTTGTGAAAGGCGCGCGCTTCTATCAGGGAGATATTGTGAGCCATGCATCCACCATGTGGCAGAACTTCTCCTGTCTCGATAACGTTGTGAGGACCGGAAAGCCCGCCAGGCAGGGTTTTGACCACGAATCATTCATTATGGGCATGCATAACCTGGCTGTGCTCCGCACAGAAGACCTTATCAGGGCTGTCGGGCTGCGAGGGGTCAAGACCATTCTCGATTTGGGCGGTGGCCCGGGCACCAATGCCTTGGCAATGGCAAAAAGGGGAGTGAAGGCCTTCATCTTTGACCTTCCTGAGACCATCGCGATTGCGAGAAAGGTCGCCCGCCGCGAAGCAGTGAAAGGTCTTCACTGTATCGCCGGTAACTTCCACGAGGATGATATCGGCTCAGGGTATGACCTCATCCTGCTAAGCCAGATATTCCATGCGTTTTCCACTGGGGAAAACAAGGCCCTCCTTGCCAAGTGCAGAAATGCCCTGAACCCTGGGGGCAGGGTGGTGGTGCAGGAATTCCCAATTAATGATGCACGGACTTTCCCTCCCCACAGCGCCCTCTTTTCGGTCAACATGCTTGTGGGTACCGAGAGCGGCCGCTGTTACCCGCCCCGGGAGATGAAACAGTGGCTGAAAAAAACAGGGTTCTGTAATATCGTGGTCAAAAACCTTCCTGAGACGGTCCTTGTCGAGGGCACGGCAGGGAATGGACAGAAATAAGATCACAGTGCGTTACGGCAACTTTCCAAGCGCAATGACGAAGGATCATAGGTCGCACATTCTTTACACCGGGCATCCTCGCCTTTGTCCATCGCTGATAGATAGTTTGAAAGACCGGAGTTGTATTCGTGCTCATTGTTGATACACTTTTCTAAAAAGGTTCGTTCACCGAAATCATTTTGCGCGACTAATGTGAATGGAAGGAGGATGGCATGAAAATCATATGGAGTATTGCGGTGGCTTTTTCACTCGTATTGGCAGGTACAGCATCTGCTGCGGCAAAACCGGACATCGAAGGGAAGGAAGTGAGCTACCGTGCTACGGGTGTGGAAATGAAGGGATACCTTGCGTACGACAGGAATGTCACGGGTGAGCGGCCCGGGGTTCTTGTAGTGCATGAATGGTGGGGGCTTAACGAATATGCGCGGAAACGTGCACGTATGCTTGCAGAGATGGGGTACACTGCTCTTGCAGTTGACATGTATGGAGGGGGAAAACAGGCAATGCATCCTGATGATGCAGGTAAATTCTCGTCAGAGCTCATGAAAAACTTCGATACTGCAAAGGCACGGTTCGTGGCCGCATTGGACTTTCTCAAGAAACAGCCCACTGTCGACCCTGAGAGGATTGCTGCCATCGGGTATTGTTTTGGCGGAGGAATTGTGCTGAATATGGCACGACAGGGTGTTGATTTGAAGGGAGTTGCGAGCTTCCATGGAAGCCTGGCTGCGGTGAAACCAGCCCAGCAGGGGGTGAAAGCCAAACTTCTTGTCCTTCATGGAGCGGATGATAAATTCGTCACCTCTGAGCAGATTGTGGCGTTCAAACAGGAGATGACAAATGCGGGAGCTGATTTCCGGCTTATCGAATACCCGGGAGCTATCCACAGCTTCACCAATCCTGATGCTGATGAATATGCGAAAAAATTCAACCTGCCGCTTGGCTATAACGCAGAGGCCGACAAAAAATCATGGGAGGAACTGACGAAGTTTCTTGGGAAGATTTTTAGGAAATAATGCGGAAAGAAATAAAGTTAGAGCGCTGTGGCATAAGAGCCAGGGAGGGAAGGGTTCGGGTGAAAATAACATTGTGAAATTGCGTGAAAGATCTTGTATAATGATTCAGAAGAATTTCAGGGGGCTGCTCGCGTAGCTCATGAAACACAAAAAAATTATTCATAATGGAGGTGTATGATGCGTTATCTGGTTTTTCTGTTGTTGTTATTACCTTCCTTAACGTTCGCAGGGCAGGGAGAAAACTTTTCTCTGAAATGTGAAGACATTTCAGGAGGACAATGCAAGAAGGCATGCGTTGAGAGTGATACCAAAGTGAAACGGGTTGAGATAATGGAGGGAGAGAAAAAAGGGACAGTCGCTGATACGGATTGCAGCGCGTCTGGCAAGGATTATGTCTGTTGCGTTGAAAAAGAAAAAATCAAAAAATAGCCCCCTTCTCATCCCTGAACACTTCATGAGAGGAAGGGACTCCTGGCGGTCGTCACAGGATATGGTGCGTTTGGTGTCCGGCTTGCTATGGTTATTTCCACGTGTGTTCAGGGTATTGCCATGACTATCCGATTCCGAAACGGCCGATGGAAGGAGGCAAGGCCCTGGGGCTGAATGGATTCTTTGGGCCTTTTTGCTTATTTCAAACACAACCCGGAATAATCAGCCGCCCAGGACATTCTTTTTATTCTGTTTTTGCTGGTACATTAATGCATCTGACCGGGCCAACAGCTCATCCAGAGACTTCACGCATTCAGGGGTACAACGAAGAATTCCAGTACTGAACGATAACTGATAATCTCTGCCTTTGTTCTCATTCCGCGCGCGGAGGTGCATTTGAAGTCGGTCGGTGAGCGTCTGCTCCGAGGGAATGTCCACGCCCTCTACGAGGAGGACCGAGAACTCATCGCCGCCCATGCGGCCGATGATGTCTGACTCACGAAAGCACTGCTTCAGGATCAATGCTGTCTCTGCGATGGCAGCATCACCCTCCTGATGGCCATATCTATCGTTGATGGTTTTTAAGCCATCCATATCAACGGCAATGATAATCATTCCTTTCTTGAGCCGCCGGGCCATCTTTATGTGCTGTTCGGCCATGGCCAGAAAACCCCTTCTGTTGTAAATCCCGGTCAGCTCATCACTCAACAACTGGACTCGCAGCTGTTCTTCTACATGTTTTCTCTTTGTAATATCGTTGAGGGTGACGACTGTGCCCCAAAACTTCTCACTCACGTCCAGCATATGCTTCAATCTGACATGAAACCAGCGCATACCCTCCGCTGTCTCAAGCTCAATGTCAAAGGCACTCTCCCCGTCCGTGTCTGTCTCAAGCCCTTTGAGTTTATCGTCTAGCCACGGGAGATACTGGTTGTTCGGGCTTTCGTCATAGTACCGTGAGCCGGGGATATTCATACCCGTCAGAAGCAAAGCGGCCGAATGGTTGAGGTTCTCGATCTGATTTTCACGGTCTAACAGGAAAATGGGCTCGTGGATGCTTTCAAAAATGGTGAGATACTTGTTCTTTTCGTTTGTCAT
>DASPUA010000186.1:0-3265 GCA_035623135.1 Thermodesulfovibrionales bacterium
TTTCTTGCATGACCCTGAAGTTCTGAAGCAAGCAATTCCTTCTCGCGCCTGTCCCCATCGGTATATCTCACACTCAGAGACTCAACCACTCTTTCTCCAGAATGCTCCTTCAATTTCTTACCCACGACGCGGCATATCGCAAGGTACCTTTGGAGATACACGGCCTCCTCAGGTGACAGCCCGTAGTGTTCTCCCGTTTTCTCATGTTCCCTTTCACCACCCGTGAACCCTGCTCTTCTCGCCTCTTCATAGAGAAGCTGCTCATTAATAAAATCTTCATAGATGTGTCCGGTCCTCCATACGATTTCTTTGATCCCCAGTGTGTGAATGGCAGCAAAAGAATTATTCATATATGTCGAGACCTGCTCCGCAGTGTACTGGGTGCCCTCAATGAGGACCTCCACCTGTTCATCCTTCCCTCTCATAACCGACTCTCTTGTTTTGCTTTTCGCAGAATCCTTTTTATGAAGGATAAGACTTTGCTCTGATATTTCATTCTCTGCATTGGCTCCAAGTGGACCATTGTGGGATACGGGTGCACTGTTTCCCTTTTCTGCTTGCCTCACTTCAATAGAAAACGCATCAAGTCCGGTCCTTTTCTTAATCTTGATTGCATGCAGGTCTGCCCCTCTTCTTGTGCGGAACTCTCCTACCAAGACTCTGAAACGAGTCCCTTCGCCGGAGCTCGTCTCCTGAATGATAGCTTTGAACCCATGGTGTTTCAGCGTTTCCCTGAGATTGACTGCAGCATTCTCACTCTTCAAAGCAGCGACCTGAACCATATACACAGTGCTACCAGTGGGTTGCGCGGCAGACTCAACGGATTTCTCCGTCACCTTTTCCTCCCGAGGTTGGCGCGCTTGCATTTGACTTTCTTCTCCTTCGTAAGGTGCTCCCTGAAAAGACTCTCTTTCTTCCGCCATCTCACCTTTCTCAAGTTCTTCCATTTCTCTTATGGCATAGGGTTTTAGCGGGCTCCCGGGAAACTCCCTTGCCATCTCATCAAAGATATTTCTTGCCTCTTGAATCTGTTTCATCAGGATAAAGGATTTTCCCATCCAGAACATAGCAGCATCCTTTGCCGAACTTTGGGGGAATTGCCTCAAAAACAAGCTGAATGCCTCAACCGCCTTTTCAGGCTGGGACGCAAGATACTGTTCATATGCCAAGTCAAAAAGCTCAGCTTCACGATAGGCAGGATATACCTCACGGGAACCCAGCAGTATGACTATGGTGAGCACTACTCCCACAGTGTTTATTGCAGTGTGACTGAAGCTCTTTCCCATAACGTCTTTATCCACGCATGCAGCAATTCCCCTCTCTTTTCCTCGGACAGATATGCACGAATGTCCTCCTTAACCTCTTCTACGGATTTGTATGTATCAGCAGTTTTGTTCACAACTCTTAGGATATAGACGCCTTCCTTCACCCATATGGGCTGGCTGGTCTCCCCCACATCCATGGAAAATACCTTGTTGTCTAACAGAGGGATGAGTGCTCCCCTTTCAAATTCACCAAATCTCCCTTGATTATTTTTTAAGTATCCATCATCGTATTCATCCACCAGATGTTCAAAACTCACTCCTTCATCGAGTTGTGCCATTATCGTGAGCCCTTTTCGCTTCAGATCCGTAATCTCACTCACTGTTGCCCCTTCACTCAGTTTGAGGAAAATAGCCCTGACCTCCACCTTGCCAGGGCTTTTCAGATAGTCTCTCTTATTTGCATGGTAATAATCTTCTATCTCCTTCTCGCTCACTCTCACCCTCGAATCCACTTCGCTCTCGACGAGTTTCAGTGCCAACAGCTTCTCCTTTAACATTTTCCTGAAGCCCTGTACCCCTATTCCCTCCGCTTCAAGCTCCTTTTCCATCTCATCCGCGGACAATACATGCTCGGCCCTCATCTTTTCCATCATTCCATCAACCTCTCCGTCGCTTATCTCAATTCCCCTTCTTTTCGCCTCATAAAGAATAACCTTCTCCTCGATCAATTGCTTCAGCAGCCCCTCATCGATTCCATCTCCTGTATTTGAAACTCCAATATATTTTAAAAAACGTTGATAGTCCGTGAGCGTTATTACCTCATTGTTCACTGTAGCGAGAATCCTATCAGGCATTGCTCCTTCGGAATTATCAGGGAAGGACACCACAACGAGGATGACCAGCAATAAATGAGCAAAGACAAACGAGACAGGTAATCGTCTCATGCACCATTCCTCTGCACAAGCTCTCATGCATCACCATTCTTTGGGAAAACACAGTCTCTCAAGCCGATAGCCTTATACAGAGTTAAGTGTATCAAAAAGGGACGGGCAATCGCAGGTTGGGAAAGATTCGTCATTGCGATTCCCTTTTTGCATGCCACATAACATCATTCTTAGTAAGCAGCCCTGTAGTACAGCAACCCTGCATACTCTCTCATGGCAGTTGACACTTTTTTTAGTTCGCCCGCATTCGGCAGGAAATCTTCCCACGCATATCGCTCTCTTCCCACGCTCTTAAACCCTGCAGGGAAAGGGCTCACCTCCATGCCCGCATTCCTGAAGCTTAGAAGTGCCCGTTTCATGTGGCTGGCAGAGCTCACAAGAAGGGGTTTAGAGTATCCACGCGCACCACATATTTCCACGGTATATCGGGCATTTTCAATAGTGTCCCGGCTCTTTTCCTCTATAATAACTTTCCTTTCAGCGACTCCAAGGTCCACGAGAAAGCGTTTGACTATGGGTGCCTCTGCAGCCTTATCTTTGAATACACTACCCCCTGACACAATAATGGGTATATCTAGCCTTCTCTGGAGTCTCACTGCAGTAATGATCCTCCCGAGCATCTCTTCTGAAGGAGTGCCAATTCCTGAGAGATCAGGTACCACGTCATTTACTCCGCCTCCGAGAAGAATAATGACATCTCCTTCAGGATTCCTGGGAATGGAGAATTCAGTCTCAAGCCCTCTCAGCATGGCATCTGACACAGGGGATATGGAGACAAGCCACACAAGAAGGGCAAGGCACAAGTTAACCGCTGCAGCCTTTCTGCTTTTCCTGTGGAAAAACCAGAGAGAAGACAACAACAACAGCGCGACAAAGATTCCTGGGGGCATAAGAAAGGGACTTATTATTTTTTTGACAATGAACATTGCTTCTCACATCCTGTTTTTGGGATAGCTCTCCTGTGGCGGCTTAGCTCCCTTGAAAGCGAATCAGCCCTTCTGAGGGGTTCGGGAATCCTGTAGTGAGAGAGACATTCCATGACGATTCCGAGCGAAG
>DASPUA010000187.1:0-3447 GCA_035623135.1 Thermodesulfovibrionales bacterium
TAGAATCCGAAGAGTTCAAGGCAGAATACATGGACTGAAGAAGTTAATCGACACCTGGCGAAAACGCTTTGGCATACTCTATTGCTATCGCAGCCTGTTCCGCCAGTGCCGTGGCAAATTCGACCTCATCTGAAGTGAATGTTCTGTGCTCTTTAGTAAGTATCCTGATAACGCCGATCACTTCTCCCCTGAAAAGCATCGGAACGACAAGCATGCTGCATATCCCTTCTTTTTTGGCCTCGGCCTTATAGACGATTCTCGCATCTGTAGAAACATCGTATATCGCCACCGGTTTACCCTCCAGGGCCTCTGCTACGCTTGTCTCTGCATCCACCGGGCCCTTAGTGAGATACTCGCCGCTCAGGCCGTATGAGGTGACGAGTTCAAGCCGCCTGCGGGAGCTGTCCAGAAGCCTGATAGTCGCCGCATGGGCATTCATTCCGATGGCTATTCTTTTGACTATCATATCCATGACCGCCTGGACGCTGAGTGTCGAGCTGATCGCCATGGCTATGTCCTGCAGCGCACTGAGATATTTGGCCTCCTTATATTGTCTCTCGTACATCCTTGCATTTTCGATCGCGGTCCCGCACTGTTCAGCGAGGGCCGATGCAAAATCGATGTCCTGCTGGCTGAAGTGCCTCTGCTGGCCGGAGAGGAGCCTCAGTATCCCTATGATCCTGCTCCGAGCAACTACCGGAAGCGTAAGCATGCTTTTAATGCCCTCTTCTTCTGCCTCCTTTCTGTAAAAGACCCTCGAATCGCCGGATACATCATAGATCGCAACGGGTTTTTCCTGCAGAGCCTCCTGGATGTTGGCCTCCATGTCTACGGGCCCCCTCTGTAGATAGCGCTCGCTTAAGCCATGGGCCGCCACAAGATCCAGGCGTTCTCCTGCATCGTCCAGCAGCCTTATTGTGGCAGCCTTGAGGTTCATGACCCTGGGAAGCGTTCTGACAATCAGGGCGAGCACTTCACTGAGCTGAAGGGACGAACTCACCGCCTTGGTTACCTGTTGAAAGACCCTGAGATATTCTTTTTCCTTAGAAACCGTCTTTTCGAAAACCCTCGCATTCACGATAGCAATCGCGGCCTGTTCTGCTATAGCAGTAACAAATTTCATTTCTTCGCTGGAATATTCTACAGGTTCAGATGTGTACATCCGAAGGACCCCTATGATTTCATCTCCAAACCGCAGGGGGATCGAAAGGATACTTCTGATCCCCTCCTGAAGAGCCTCGTTCCTGTAACGGGCGTTGGCATCAGAGGTAATGTCATATATCGAGACGGGTTTTCCGGCCAGGGCGTCAACGATGCTGCCGTCATATACCACGGGGCCTTTGTTGGCGTATTTATCGCTCAAACCATGATAAGCGGCAAGTTCGAGTTGTTGCGTTTCTTTGTTGAGTAAACGCAGGGAACTCGCCTTGACGTTCATCACTTTTACCACATTCGTCACAATAAGGTTCAGGACCTCGCTGAGAGAAAGGCTCATGCTTATGGCCTTGCAGATATTCTGATAACTTTCCAGATATATTCGCTTGGAAAAGATCTTTTCAGCGCAGTGCGGGCACATTGTATGTGTAAACTCTCCCAACCCGGCCCTCGTAAAGAAGACCTCGATGGTCTCCCACGATTCATCTTCTGTTCGTATCTTTTTACACCAGCCGCAGATGGGTACCAACCTTTCCCTGTGACTTCGCTCCATTAAGCCTTTCCCCTCCGGAATTTCCGTTTCCTGCGATTATGCAATATGGAATTATTGTACCTTTTTTGCGATCCTTTTTCGGTCGATCAGATGGCATTTTCATTAATTTTTTTTAATAAATATATTCCGCCCTCAGAAGATTTTTGCCCTCGAATCAAGATATAATCTAAACATGCGGATTTTACTGGTCGAAGACGAAACGAATGTTGCGGCATTTATAAAGAAGGGGCTGGAGGAGGAATTCTATACTGTTGATGTCGCTGCAGACGGCAGCGAAGGGCTGCTTATGGCGACGACTAACGAGTTCGATCTTATGATAGTGGATGTTATGCTGCCGGAGCTGAGCGGAATAGAGTTGTGCAAAAGGTTAAGGGAGAAATCAATCAAAACGCCGCTTTTGCTGCTCACCGCGATAGGTTCCGTGGAAAGCAAGGTCGAGGGGCTGGAAAGCGGCGCCGATGATTATCTAACAAAACCCTTTGCCTTTTCAGAACTGCTGGCAAGGATCAAGGCATTGATGCGCAGGGCATCCGACACTGTGAGTGAGCTTTCTCTGGCTGATTTAAGGATCGATCTTCTGTCAAGAAGGGTTTTCAGGGGAGAAAAAGAGATCATTCTTACTCAGAAGGAATTTTCAATTCTCGAATATCTTCTGAGAAATAAGGGGAGGATCCTCTCAAGGACGCAAATAATCGAGAATATATGGGGATATAATTTCGATCCGAGCACAAACATCGTCGACGTCCATATCAGATATCTGAGGGAAAAGATCGATCTGGATTTTGATGAGAAATTAATACATACAGTGAGGGGGGCAGGGTATGTGTTAAAAGTGGAGGGCGCTCATTAAGACATTCAGGGCCAGACTTACAGTAATTTATACCGTCATTGTCTCTGTCATCTTCCTTATGTTCAGTATGGCGCTCTTCAGCCAATTCAGAAAAGAACTCATAGACTCGGTCGGCGATAGTCTTATGACCACTGCCAAGGCCGCGGTAGCGAATGAGATCAGCCCAAAAATGCTTCCAAAAAACGCCGAGATTATCAAAAGTTTAGGGAGTGAACACTATAGAGTCTTTAACCGTAACGACGAAGTGATCATCGCTTCTTTGAACTGGAAAGACCAGTGGCCTCTTGATAAAGCGCTGATGGGGGCCGCCTTCAAGGGGATGCCGGCATATGAAAATGTTAAATACAGAGGAGAGGATTACAGGATCTTATATTTTCCTGTCAACGAAGAAAATATATTGTTCGTCTGGGAATCTTTGGAGGGCAGCGAAAAGGATATTGCCCGGCTTGAAAGACTTTTTATGGTATTCCTCCCCCTTGTCCTGCTCGTGACAACATTCATAAGCTGGCTGCTTGCGGGAAAATTACTGGCGCCTTTTGTTACCATGCGGTCTCTTGCCGAGCAGATCAGGCAGGGGAAGCTGAAGGAGAGAATAACACTGGGGTTCAAAGGGAGGGAGATAGAAGACCTGGTGATGATATTCAACGATATGATGGATGGGATACAGCAGTCGATGGAAGCCCAGAAAAGCTTCAGCTCTGATGTGTCTCACGAGATAAGATCACCCCTCACATCCCTGAGAGGCAGCATCGAAGTGGCTCTCAGAAAGAAAAGGACTCCGGAGGAATATGAGGAGGTGCTGAAGAGCAATCTTTCGGATATTGTCAGACTGTCGAGGATCACTGATAACCTCCTTTTTCTTGCAAGGGCCGACAACAAGATCCTTGAG
>DASPUA010000188.1:0-6302 GCA_035623135.1 Thermodesulfovibrionales bacterium
GTGCCGATTGTATCGCGATTTCGGCGGTCTCGAGATCCCTCACCTCCCCGATCATGATAATATCGGGATCCTGTCTTACAATATGACGCAAGGTATTGGCGAAATTCAGTCCTATCTGGGGCTTGACCTGTATCTGATTTACTCCTTTAAGCTGGTACTCCACGGGATCTTCAACAGTGATAATCTTTTTGTCTGGGGAATTGATCTTGTCCAGAGCACCATAGAGAGTGGTGGTCTTTCCGCTTCCCGTAGGTCCGGTAACAAGAATGATACCATTGGGTTTAGTGATAAGTTGATTTAATTCAGCGAGGGTCTTCGGAGGGAATCCAAGCAGGTCGAGGTCTATCACTATCCCCTCTTTTCGGAGAATCCTCATCACCACGCTCTCGCCATAGAGTACAGGGATTGTGGACACCCTGAAGTCGATTTCCCCATCTCCTACTTTCAGCCTGATGCGACCGTCCTGGGGCAGTCTCCGTTCGGCGATGTTGAGCTTCGCCATGATTTTTATCCTCGAGACCATTGCTGCCTGGAGTCTCTTGGGCACGGACTCTATATCATGCAGCACTCCGTCAATACGATATCGTACCTTTAGTTCGTCTTCAAATGGTTCAATATGGATGTCGCTTGCCCTTCCTTCCACGGCTCTGGTGATAAGCAGATTCACGAGTTTTATAATGGGGGCTTCGGCGGCCAGGTCTTTAAGATGCCCTATGTCCTCTTCTTCTTCTCTGATGAAATCAAGAGTCCTGTCGCCAATGTCCTCCATGATCTTGTTTATGTTCTGTGATTCCTGACCGTAGAACTTGGATATGTATTCATCCATAATCTTGGGGTCTGCGGTGTACACGAGGACATCAGCTGATGTTGCCACCTTGAGGGCATCAATGGTATCTCTGTCCTCAGGGTGTGCCATAATTACCTTAAGGGTATTATTCTTGAGCTCCAGAGGGATGACCATGTACTCACGGATAAACCGCGATGAGATCCCCTCAACCACGAAGGGGACTTTTGGAAGATCCTCTAACTCCAGAAATGTCCTGTCCTGAATCACGATCGCGCTCCTTATTAAGAGACAGTAAAATTATTTTATTATTATATCACAAACCGACGCTGCCCATGCCTTCAATACGCCCCTTCTCTCTTTGTCACTACCCGTATGGTCTTGAAGAGAATAGCGATGTCAAACCACAAGGACCAGTTCACGACATACCATGCATCAAGCTTCAGCCTGTATCCATAGTCGGTATTGCTCCTCCCTGAAACCTGCCACAGCCCCGTGATGCCGGGTTTAATACTGCAGATGATCTGGAGCTGGCTCTCAACAGCTTCCTGCTCCCTCAGCAGGTACGGTCTTGGCCCCACCAGGCTCATCTCACCCCTCATTACATTAAATATTTGGGGAAGTTCGTCAAGGGAAGTTTTTCTTAGGAAGCGTCCGATTTTGGTTATTCTTGGATCTTCCTTCAATTTCCATGTCTTCTCCCACTCGTTACGGATTTCCTCATCCTTTTCTAGGATCTCCTTGAGCCTCTCCTCCGCATCTTTCTGCATTGTCCTGAATTTATAACATCTGAAGGTCTTCCCGTTCTTGCCGATCCTGTCGTGGGCATAAATGGCAGGGCCGGGTGTCTCCCAACGTATCACTGCCCCAATAATTCCGATAAGGGGGAGAAGAAGCGGCATCATTGCAGTGCTCAAGAGCATGTCAAACATTCTCTTAACCAACCTGTTGGGGGCTGATTTCAGGTTATTTCTTATATTCATTAGAAAGAGTTCCTCGTAGAAGAGATGGAGAAGCTCTGTATTTAACAGCGCAATCCCTTTGAGATCCGGTATCACCATTGTATTGGCGGAAAGGTTCTGGACATTGGCAGTGAGTGTGGAAAGCCTTTCCGGTGAGAGAGAAGGCATTGCGATGATTATGGTTGAAATGTTCAGCTCCTTTATAAACTTAGGGAAGTGCTTGATCCCTCCGAACACCTTCTTTCCCTTAAAGACTTTCCCCTTCTTCTGTTCATCATCATCCAGAAACCCCACTACCTCGTATCCCATATGCCTTTCTCTTTCCAACCCCTCCATAGTAAGTCTCCCTGCGTTTCCCGCACCGAGTATAAGTACCCTCTCCTTCCATACCCCCATAAGATAGAGGCATTTCTTGCCCCAGAGTCTTAGCAGGGGAAAGGTGAAGAGGGAAGCGGTCCACAGACTAAGGAGGACAATACGTGATACCCTGTCCTGCATTTTTCCAAGGGTGACGATGGTCATGATGGTGAGGGACGCAAGTGAGACCGCTTTCAGGATAATGCGCGCCTCATCCCAAAATGGCAGGTTTTTTTCGTAGAGACCCTCATAGAGCAGAAAGAACATGAAGATGAGGGGGATCCACCAAAGCGAGAGATAATAGGAATAGGAAAAGGGGAATCCAGGCAGATTTGATATGAACGATGACAGGATTTCTGTTCTGACCATCCAAGCAATAAAAAGGGAGAGATAGAAGGAAGTGAGGTCTATGAAAATGAGGCAGAAAACCTTTATGAGTCTTTTGAATAATCTCGCAATCCCTATCATCCTGCAATCAGTCCCGCCCTGTACCCCATATATTTTGCCAGAGATTCCAAGAAAATGTAGGGTATCCAGAGGTATCCATGCTGTTTCACTACAAACATGAGTTGCTCCCTTATGAACCGGAGACCTTCCCCTTCAGGACGAGCATAGTCGAGCACCCAAGCGTTATTCTTCAGGGACGAACCGATATCATAATAGCGCCGGAACTGTTGCACGAGGGAATAGTTGTGGGAGTGGATTACCGTTGCGTCGGGAACGTATGCCACCTTATGCCCACTCAGAATCAATCGTGCAGCCATAAGCATATCTTCATTTGCCCTCACACCCTCCCGGAACATCCCCGCCCTCAGGAAGATATCTCTCTTGATGGCCGAACATGCGTTGCTGAAGAAAAATGTCTTGATACCATATCTCCGTATATCATCCATCGACTTTGTCATTGGTGAATCAGGGTAGTTGAAACGGCGTGCGAATATCTCCAGGGGGGAAGCATCAACCTTGGGAATGTGTCGTCCGTAAGAGGCAGCGATATCAAGCATCTGGAGAGGAGCGGTGAGGGTGCTCAGGAGGGTGTTCCGGTAAGGGAACGCATCTTGGGTCATGAAAACGAGGATGTTTCCCTTTGCCTCCATGGCAGCTAGGTTTCTTGTCTTCCCGTGGTTGAAGGTCTGGCGTGGGATCACAATTGTTTTTGCGGCGAACCTCTTCGCAATCTCCACTGTACTGTCTTCGGAAGAGGAATCGACGATAATAAGCTCCCATGGTTTGGTGTCCTGTGCAGAGAGCATTGAGAGAAGGTTCTCGATATACGGGCCGGCATTGAATGTGGGTATGATGAGCGAAATCCTCATAAATATTTATTTTATCATACCCGTGCACACAATACGAAGCGGAGCTGCATAGGGAATGTTATGGAAGAGGGAACTCGACCACTCAGGGGCTTGGGGTTTGTACCAGATGGTGTGGTATAATTCCCAATTGTACGAATTTACAAAAGAGGTGTAAGAAGGGGGAATCCCCTGGCATTAGTGTAGAAAGACTTGATTTTAATCGGGATAAGAGGTTAGCTTTAGTAGAGACTTCCGGGAGGAGCAATGAGGCTAGAAATTGGCAGAAAAAAGGGAGAAGGACAAAAGGGGATCGTCCAGTCTCTATCTGCGCTGTTTTCTCTAATCGGTCTTCTATTCCTTTTTTCAGATGCAGCGCATGCACAGGACCCTCTCCGCGACCTGAAAGATGAAACGGTCTCGTACTTCACGCCGCTCAAGGGTAAGGTCGTTGCAATAATGGGGAAGGTTGTGACCTCTGACCTCGGTTCTTCAGCAGGGGTAAGGAAAGGCATGAGATTCACCATTCTCAAAGAGGGGACGCCATTTCTGCATCCCATCACAAAAGAGCCCATGGGCAGAATCGAAACGCCTGCGGGGAGGGCCGTGGTGACAGTGGTGAAGGAGAAGAGCTCCACCATGGAGATCATCAGGGGCGATGCAAACCTGGGTGATATCGTCCGGATTTCAGAAATGAAACCCCGTGTGCTCTTTTATCAGGATAAGAGTGCCGACTGGAGTCTTGCCGACTCCTATTATGATTTGCTCAAGGAGAGCGGAAGGTTCGAGATCATCGATACGTCCCTGAATTCCGCAAGTGATGAGGCATTACTCTCAGAGGCAAAAAAGGTGAACGCGGCGCTCGTGTTCGTGGTTGCAGGAAGGCAAGAGGACAAAGAAATGTTCCTGAAGCAGAGGATCCTTTGGGTAGAAGACGGATCGGGACTTGGGGAAAATGAAGTAAGGATCGAGGCGGCCTATGCAAAGGCGCTCCGGGGTTCGCGGGCCATGACGGCCCCCATCGTTTCGGCAGGAGACACCCTGCTTTCCCTCGATCTGCCTTTCGGCGCAAAACTGCTTACCGCGGGCGACCTGAAGGGCGACGGAACACAAGAGATCATACTGAGTTCAGGGAGAGACCTCAGGATATTCGGCCTTAGCTCTGGCCTTCAGGATATGAATGAGCTGAAGCTCTCTGCCACGGAAGATTTTCTCTGGATTGACGCCGCAGACGTGGACGGTACCGGGAAGGATAAGATCATCGTGACTTCCCTGAGGGGAAGAAGTGAGGATACCACAGGTGATTCTTTAGGGAAGACCGTCAAGGATGTGGGAAGAGTCGTTTCATATGTCTATGAGCTCAAGGGCTCTGAACTTTCCTTGATCTGGAAAGGTAATTTCTTTTTGCGGTACCTTCCCCAGGTAGGTCTCGTTGCGCAAGGATTTGACATCTCAGAAGGTTTTGGCGGTCCTGTCTTCCGCATGCTCTACTTTTCTGGAGAAATGAAGGCCGGTGATGAACTCAAGCTCCCCAAAGGGGTGAACATCTATGATTTCGTGTATGTGGACGGTTCGGGGGCCGCAAAAAATATTCTTGCATATGATGATTCGGGATACCTTAATCTTTACAATGAAATGGGACTGAGGATATGGAGGAGCAACGATAATTATGGAGGAATTCTCACCACTTTCACAAAAATCGCTCCGACCCATATGGTAGACACGGGCGCGTGGTCAATTAAGGATCGGTTGTTCGTAAGAAACAGGGACTCCTTTGCAGTCAAGAGGATCCCTGTTGCGAGTGTGGCAAAGGGTCTTGGGTACAAGAGTTCACAGATTAAAAGTCTGTTGTGGACTGGCTTCTCCATGGAAGAGGGCACCCTTGTGGATGGCATTTCCGGGACAGTGCTGGATTACGCGTTTGTGGGGGACAAGCTTATTGTGCTCAGCAAGCCCCTCTTCGGCATAAAATTCAAGAACATTATGAAGGGTGAAAGTCCCCTGGGAACAATGCTGTACGTTTATTCCCTTAAAGGGTTGTAAGAGGAAGGGACACAACGTGCATCTATCAGGAAGAATCCCTCAACATGTCGCGATTATCATGGACGGCAATGGCAGATGGGCCGAAATGCGCGGGCTTCCAAGGATCGAGGGGCATAAGAGGGGTGCAGAGCGGGCAAGGGAGGTCATTTCGGCTGCCATGGAGGTGGGGGTAAACACCCTCACGCTGTATGCATTTTCCCTTGAAAACTGGCAGAGGCCTGACGACGAAGTGTCCACACTGATGAAACTCCTGGAGTTTTACCTCACCAAGGAGTTCAGCGAACTCATACGGAGGGGCATTGTATTCAGGACCATTGGCGAGGTATGGAGATTGCCGGGAGCCGTACAGGCCCTCTTGAAGAATATGGAGGAGAAGTCATCCCGTAACAAAGGCATGACCCTTGTGCTTGCCCTGAGCTATAGCGGCAGGAATGAGATCATAAGGACAGTGAGGAAGATAATAAGTCTGGGAGTAAAAGAAGAAGATGTCACAGAGGAATATTTTGGCTCCCTGCTTGACACGGCGGGAATGCCTGCACCTGATCTTATTGTAAGATCAAGCGGCGAGAAACGGATAAGCAATTTCCTTCTCTGGCAGGCTGCGTACGCTGAGTTTTATTTTACCGAGACCCTCTGGCCGGATTTCACGAAAGAGGAGTTTTTTCTTGCCCTGCATAACTACCAGATGAGGGAAAGGAGATTCGGCACGGTGCAGACAAGGGCAGAATCCTAGAATGCACGCCAAGAGACTGCTTGTGGCAGTACTCCTTCTGCCCCTTTTCTATTTTTCGGTCATGGGGCTTCCTGAATGGTGCTTCTTTGCGCTCCTCCTTATTGCATCTGCCCTTGCACTCTGGGAGCTTT
>DASPUA010000189.1:0-2288 GCA_035623135.1 Thermodesulfovibrionales bacterium
TTATAGCTCCATTATCAATACAGGGCGGTATACTTTTGGGTGGTCTAGGTGGAGGCTATGGGGAGTTATTAATGGGGGATACTGGTGTTTACATTGGAGTACCTATTGCAATCACATTGGGAATTGTTCTTATCGAGTGTATCGGTGCCCTATTCGGGGCCTTTCTTGGTTCTTTCGTACAAAGTCTTTGGCAGAAATGTTCCTAGAGACAAGGAGGACAGATATATGCTAGTTACTACAACTTTCAACGTTGAAGGATATAGAATAAAAGAGTATAAAGGTATTGTAAGGGGGATTGTTGTCAGAGCTCCGACTATTGCACAAGGGTTCAGAGGCAAGTTAAAAAGCATTGTTGGCGGCAATATAGGAGCTTATGCTGAAATGTGTGAGCAAACTCGGCAGCAAGCTTATGAGCTGCTTGTTCAACACGCCAAAGATCTAGGTGCCAACGCGATTGTCGGCTTGCATTATGATACAGCAGATGTTAGTGCCGATTCGACAGAAGTTTTATGCTATGGAACTGCTGTATTAATTGAGAGAGGGATTGACACGCAATGATAATAATAGGCCGCAATACCAGCAGCTTAGTCTTTCGCGTCATTCTGAGGAGAATATGCCTTTGCCTTATCATCTTCATCATGTGGAGAAAGAAATGAAGCCGATTATCGTATTGATTCTCCTTTTGCTCTCTACTTTTGCTGAGGCGAAAGACATACAACTGTTTAATCCCGATGTGCTGGGCCAATCTACTAGAGAAGAAGTCAAGTTACTGCAAGACAGGAACTCAGGGGAAATTGAACCGTTAGCGGTAGTACTAAATCCTGAAAACGGATGGTATAAGACCTCGTATAATTGTGCATGTTACAACCGATATTAAGGTAACCGTCCTTGACCGAACACCATTCTTCTTGCACAGTTTTTCAGCATTATTGAGATGGACTTCCGCACCCTGTCGTTGGCTTGCCATCGCCATGTTTTTTTTGATATATTTAGACACTCAATTTCATATAGGACAGATAGAAAGATGTAATAATAGTATGAACAAAGATTCTCATGCCGACACAATAAGAGGCCTCAAATATGTCTCTCTTTATGAGGCAAGCGGGTATGCTCATGCAGCACGGTCCTATCTCTACGGCATCAAGGCAAAAGGTATTCCGTTCACGTGGACCCCAATGGTGGCCGGACAGGCCCTTGGCTTAGGGTATGAAGTTTTCGCTGGAGACGCGATAGGTGATCCCGAGTTGAATCCCTTCTGTAATAAGCCGATTAACTATGACACTGTGATCGTGCACACTGTGCCTGAATACTTTCCTTTTTGGATTAAGCGAGAGCCAAACAAACGCATCATCGGTTATACTGTTTGGGAAACTGATAGCCTTCCTCGTCATTGGCCGGCCCTCCTGAATATGGTCGATCGTCTATTGGTGCCCTGCGGGTGGAACAAGGAAGTATTCAGGCGATGTGGGGTCACGACTCCCATTGATGTGGTCCCTCATGTCTGTGAAGAAACGGAGCCTATCGGTGATGAATTGCCACAGGGGAAAGGACTATCTCCCTTTGTGTTTTATACTATTGGAACCTGGACGGTCAGAAAGTCAATCCGGAATACGATAAGATGCTATCTGGACACCTTTACTGCTCATGACCGCACTCTTTTAGTCATAAAGACGTCCAATAGAGATTTTACGAGGAGATTTTTTTTCGGCGGGACCGGAAGCACGAGGCGTGCTATTTCAAAGCTTCTGCGTGACTACAAGGACCCCGCCGAGATTGTTGTCATCGATGAGCAAATAAGCGATGAGAGAATCCGCGGACTGCACAGAAAAGGAGATTGTTACGTATCATTGTGCAGGTCAGAGGGCTGGGGGTTAGGGGCATTTGACGCAGCGGGTTGCGGCAACCCAGTGATTATTACCGGCTTTGGGGGACAACTGGATTATTTGCGGCCTGATTTAGCATTCCTGGTGAATTATACAATGACTCCCGTTATCGATCGTCTCGGGAGAAAATCTTATTCTAAAAATCAGCACTGGGCAGAGCCTGATCTAAAGCACGCTTCATCCTTAATGAGGCAGGTCTTTGAAAAGTGTGATGAGGCGAAGGCGAGAGGGACGATGCTTGGAAAACATATCAGAGAGACCTTCAACAGGCAAACAGTCATTGAGAAAATGCTGCGTGCAATAACAGCAAGGTGAATATGGAGAAGACTATTCCCAACGAATTCCATTTTATCTTTGGTCTGAAAAAACAGACAGAACCGTTCCATCTGTGTCACTACCTCTGCA
>DASPUA010000190.1:0-4067 GCA_035623135.1 Thermodesulfovibrionales bacterium
ATGCCCAGTGCTCGTGATAGGACACAAACTTAATGCCCTTGACCGGTTTGACTTCCTTCTCCCACTCGGAAATCTTTGCGTTGAGCTTTCCGAGATACGCATCGCGGTTGCGCGTGAATTCCGTCTGGTACTGCGGGGCAAAGGCCACGAGCGCGTTATAAATGTTCGTTATCGCAACCTTTGCCAACACCGGATCGAGCGTGTAGTGAGGATTGCCATAGGGATGAACATCACCCGCCGAGTGGTCTGTTGATTTGGGGACATCAACTGGGATTATACCCTGAGAACAATCCACATAGCCGGATCTGCCGTATTGAATCCTCGGGTTCTTGCTCGCTTCAATCAAAGCAGGGAGGAAGGCATGCTCGGAATCCAGCCCTTGCAGGACCAGCAGGTCGGCCCGATTCATTATCGGCACAAAGCTTGGTTTCATCGGCACCCCGTGCGTGTCTTCGACGCCTGTAGCCAGGCTGTGGACGTCTACCAGGTCTCCACCGACCTCTCGCGTAAAGTCCGCGAGGTCGGTGAGTGTCGTGACAACACGGATTTTGGCAGCGTAAACCGGCGTCACGCTCATGCAAAATACCCCAATCAGTAAGATGATCAAGGACAAACAAAACAGTTTTGATTTCATATTGACATTCCTCCTTTCACTATTCAGCGTTGCTGCCATCCATGGGCGTGTGAGCCGATGATCCATGCCCATTGCAGATAAACGGCGTTATCGGAGTGCAGGCCGTATGCGGCTGCTGCGGCGTTCGGGGCAGTGTAAGTGTATTGCAGGCGCAGCTGATTCCAGTGGCTAAGGGCCCACGTGATATACGGAGAGTATGCGTAGGTTTGTGCTTTATTGTTCTGGATATTCTCCACCCAGTCAAACAGGAACCCGGTTGTCCACTGCCTATGGAACTTATAAGCAAGATATGAGTACAGTCCCCATGAGGGAACTGAGGTGCTGGGCAGGGCGTTGCCTGAGGGGTCCGTCACGTCATAACGGTTGTCACTGTAAAGCACTTCGGTGCCCCAGGTAAGGCTCTGGAATTGATTATCGCGGAGCGGCTTCCAGGTCAGCGCCAAATCTGCTCCCACCAGACGGCGCTCGCGTTCGGTGAACGTGCTGCCATCGGGTTGAGGAAACGGGCCGCCACGGTCCTGTGTCTTTGGATTCCACAGGCCTGAAATACCGGGTTCGAGTGAGATATCCGGTGTCAGGTCGAAATATGTCGATAGGCGGCCCCAGTAGTTCCACCCCCCGGGAGTACGGTAATCGCCGACGTTGTTCGGAGGCACATCTCCTCCAAACTGGTTGCCGAAACCCAATGTCAGGCTCACATAATGCTCGACAGGCAGCAACCAGTTGATCTGTGCCCCATCGGTCCTCGATTCGCCGCCGATGTATTGATCGAGCACGAGTGGACGATTCACGAACGGAAGCTCATGGTCGTGGATGTAGGAGAGCCGGCCGAACTCACCGAAGAACCGGCCTGCCTTCAACTCCAGATTCCACGGCAGCGACATCGTCTGAATCGCAGCCTCTTCGACCTCCACATTGGCGTCGCCGGTCCTTGCGTCGGCAGAGGCATTGATTACTGCATAAGCCTTCGCAAACGGGTCCACAGAGGCGGCTGCGTTCAGTTCTACCGAACGCTGGAACACGTCGAACCCGCCGGGCCTGTCGCTGCCGGTCTGAGACGATCCCCTGCTGCGGTAAGAGAAGATTGTCTCACCCACGAGCCCGATGGATGGATTGAACTCACCCGGCAAAACTTTTCTCTGCGCTTCGACTACCTGATCCACCTGCCCCTTCAACTCCTGCACCTGCTGCTGCATCTGCTCGGCTGCCGGCGTCTGACTGACAGCGACGCCCTCAGGCGGAGCGGATGCGCGGGTCTGTTTGATTTCAGCTTTCAATTCTTCAATCAACTTTCGCTGTTCAGCAATGGTTTGTTCCTGTATTCTTAGGTTTTCCTCTAAGGCTTTCAGCTCCTGGATAGTTTGCTGCTGTTTCTTGAGGGTTTCCTCCAGAGTTCTTAGTCGATCTTCCAAGGTTTCAGCATATATTCCTGTTGAAGACCACGACAACATAAAGAGCGCAATGAACCCTATCATGGTTTTCATGGTGGCACCTCCCCCGATTTTTTCTTATGATTGTGCCTGTCCGCCGATAAATGACGGATGACAATTGAATTGATGTTGTCTTAGAAGAGGTTAAACAGGGGGTGAGCGGAAAGGGATAAGACTAAAAGATGTGGAGTTATAGAGTAAAGATTCTTGGAGTATGGCTATCCTTATGGACGATGTCAGTCGGACATGGCGGCAATGATCGTTTTGCTGGACGCTGTAAGAATCATGGGCTGCAATGCAGACTGGGCAGTCATCATGGGAAATGCCATCCTCATGGTGATGAAAGGCCATTGCCACTGCCGACAGGAGAAATAAGGATAAAACAAAATGAGGCAGCCATTTCTGACATTTGCGAAAGAAGCTATCTGTCACCACATTCTTCAAGGTGAGCATAAACACTTTTCAATTATGCATGCTCTCATTAACAATGTCAACTCCTTAAGTACCGCCACTTCACGGCTGAACAATCCCCTCTCTTTCACGGTTGATTTGCTTCCGGTCGTACCCTTTATGAAGTTGCGATATGTGATAATTGCTGGCATGTCGGTGTTATCAACATCAGGCACTTTGAGACTGAAAGGCTTGTTTCCTAACAAAACAAACAGGGTGTCAATATATTACAATGGCTGTCTGATAAGCATTAGTTACTACGTCGATGGGTTTTCACATATTCCTGCGTACTCTCTCCTGCAACCAATATCCTGCTATTTATATACCCCGCAGCCGATGATGACGTCGTCAATCCTTTTTAAATAGCTCGTTTTCGCCTCGACCTTCTTTGTTGCGTAATCCATCCATTTATAGTCAACCCATCCGCCTTCAGGGCCGATCGTAATAAATTCCCGTGCGAAATATTTCCCGTCAGCATCCTGGACATTGGCAAAATCTTTTCCCACCAGCTTTGGGTCACCCCCATGCGCAATGATTATCCCCTTTGGATTATAGGCAAAGATGTAGAGGTCTCCTTTTGTAAATTGCCCTTTCGGCTTACTGAATTCTGCCAGTGCCTTTTCCTTGCCGTTTGCCTTGTAAAAGGCGATTGCCTTCTCAACCAGTGCCTTTGCCTCTTCGGGCGTGCCTCCACCGAAGGACGGAAGAGTCAGAACAAAAAGAAAGCCGGCGCATACTACTACTGCACAAAGCTTTTTCATCGGATCATACCTCCTACATAGGTTTCATTCCCGCGCCACACATCTGCAAAATTCTGCAGTCACACATTCCCGCGCAGCCTCTCTGCGTGGAGCACCCTCTTTATCGCAAGCTTATAAGCCGCCCTTCTCATGCGATACCCCTCTTCCTGGCACAATCCATACACATCGCTGAACGCGGTACTCATGGTGTTCTTCAATTTTTGCAAAACCCTCTCCTCGTCCCAATAATCGCTGTTTAGGTTCTGGCTCCATTCAAAATAGCTCACCACGACACCGCCGGCATTGGCGAGAATATCCGGCACCACCATTATTCCTTTCTCCTCACATATATCATCCGCCTCCGTTGTGGAGGGGGCATTGGCAAGCTCAAGAATAATCTTTGCCTGTATACTGGGCGCATTGTGCCTGTGAATCTGGTCTGATAATGCAGCAGGGATCAGAATCTCACAAGGAGAGGTGAGCAGCTCTGCATTGCTGATATTGGCACTGTCCTTGAAATTCCCGACGCTTCCCGCAGCCTCTTTGTGTCTTGTCACTTCATGAATATCAAGTCCTTTTTCATTTATGATGCCGCCCCTTGAATCGCTCACCGCAACGACCCTGTAGCCCTTTTCGAAAAGGATACGGGCAGCGTTTTCTCCCACATGCCCGAATCCCTGGACAACCACCCTTGCATGGGATGGCTCCATCGCCCTCTTCTTCATCGCCTCTTCCAGGATGTATATCCCTCCCAAAGAGGTGGAGTAGCTCCTCGCCCTGCTGCCCGCAAGTTCAAGGGGCTTTCCGGTCACC
>DASPUA010000191.1:0-6108 GCA_035623135.1 Thermodesulfovibrionales bacterium
TGGCGAACCAGTTATTAGCTAGTTACAGCACTATAGCAGAAAGATCGACTCGCTTTTACAAACTCATCCCCCGTCTTCTTCAGGGGTTTCAGTCGGTCTCACTATCTCGGCGCTCTCAGCCTCTTCACGTTTTTCGCCGGCCTCGGTTTTGACGTGCTTCTCGTATCGTCTGTGTTTCCGGTAATGCTTCTTCTTTACCGGCTGTTCCGTCTTCACCGGCTTCTCTATTTTTTTCTCTGGCTCTTCAACGCGCGCTTCCTCTGTTTTCTCTTCTTCAATCTTATATTGGCCCGGCAACTGTTTGGCATCTGCAGTGAGGGTGATCCTGACCCCAAACTCCTTCTCTGTCATTGCCAGGTCTTCCCTCTTTGTGTTCACAATGAGGTTCATGCTCTCCACAGGGAGGGTGCAGTGTATGGCTTTTACCCCTCCTTTAGAGGCCCTCGTCTGCATGTCCCTGAGCACCGAAACCGCAACCATTTCATCTGTCTTCACCACCCCTGTACCCCCGCAGATGTCGCATTTTCTGAGTGTGGATTCAAGGTAGGACGGCCTCATCCGCTCGCGCGTTATTTCCAGGATCCCGAACTTCGATATGCCGGTGGTTTCGGAATGGGCCTTATCTGCGCTCATCGCATCCTTCAGCCTTGTCTCCACCTCTCTCCTGTTCTTTGAGGATTCCATGTCAATAAAATCAATCACGACCAACCCTCCTATGTCTCTGAGTCTCAGCTGGCGTGCGATCTCATCAGCTGCTTCGAGGTTCGTCCTGAGGGCTGTGGATTCTACGGTCTCATCTTTCCTGGACCTTCCTGAATTCACATCAATCGCAGTAAGGGCCTCTGTCTTGTCAAATACGATATACCCCTTGGAGGGAAGATAGAGGTAGCGTTCGTTGATCTTCACAATCTGCTCTTCAATGCCGTGTTTGGAGAAAAGAGGCTTCTTCTCCTTGTAATGCTTGACATTTATCCTGCGCCAGGGAAGGGTCTTCTTTAAAAAATCTTTAACATTCTTGAGCGCGTCTTCGTCGTCCACCAATACTTCCGCAACCTCTGAGGTGAGATAGTCCCTCACGGTCCTTACCGCCATATCCTGTTCCCTGTAAATGAGTGCAGGTGCTGCTGCCTTTTTCCCTTCATTTTCTATTTTATGCCACAGTTTAGTGAGGTACTTCAGATCAGCGGACAATTCCTGCTTGCTCCTGTCAATGCCCGCTGTCCTGAGGATGAACCCCATATTCTCGGGCGGCTTCAGGGCGGTGAAGAGCTCCTTAAGGCGGTCCCTGTCCTCCTGTGAGTCAATTTTTCTCGACACGCCAACCCTCTCCTGGCCCGGCATCATCACGATGTACCTTCCGGCCAGGGAGAGGTATGTCGTCAGACTTGCGCCTTTTGTGTCCCTCTCATCTTTTTCGACCTGGACAATGAGCTCCTGGCCCTTTGACAGGGCATCCTGTACCCTTATCCTTTTCCCTTCTTCCCTCTGCTGAAAATACCGGGGCATTACCTCACGAATCTGGAGAAACCCGTCCTTCCTGGAACCGAAATCTACAAACACTGCCTGGATTGCGGGCTCTATTCTTGTAATGACTCCCTTATAGATATTGCCCTTCAGGTGCTCCTTTGATGCCACCTCAACATAGAAGTCAACAAGGGTATCCCCCTCCACAATAGCAACCCGCTTTTCTTCAGGGTGGACTGCATTGATCAATATCTTTTTTCTCATTTCTCTCCTTGGTCGATTTCTTCTCTCGCTTCCCTTTCCACCGGAATCCCCTCATACCCTGCACCAGATTCCTTATGCATTAAATAAAGCGCATCGCTTAACAACAGGTCTGGATATCTGACAGTCGCCTCAATCACCTCTGCGAGGGGATAATCCACATAATGCTCTCCCGGGTACACAATGCGCATGAACCTTCTTTTCAACAGATAACAACGTTTTGTATGGCCATCCTTGTCATGGATAGGAATAATCACATGTTCCAGATCCTCCTCCAGGCCATACCGCTTAATTAATTCATCGACCTCTTCCACGTTCCCTGTGCCAAAAAGCCATGCAAAAAGAAAGTATAGTCAATTCTACAGGATAAGGATGCCCTTGTAAAGAAATAGGAAATAGGTCTCGTGGAAGACAGGTATGCAAAAAGGAAGCAAATCAAAATCTCAGGGTAGCTTTACATCTCTTCGGCCGTAGCAAAAGGTCAAGGGCATCCACAGGGGACGTAACAAGGATATCAGCTGATGTGATAGCCTCTGTCGCACATCCTTCCCTAAGGCAGACGGCGACCCCAATCCTCGCAGCCTTCAGCATGCTTCTGTCATTCTTTCCGTTTCCCAAGGCGATAACCTTTTCCGCGCCCAGCATGCCTACATACCCCTTTTTCTGGATATCATGACGTTTGCCTTCGAGAATATGGATCTCGCACTTAACCCCCCTCAATGCAGCCCTCGCCTTCCCGAAGGTATCTGCAGTCAAGATATGGATATCGAGCAATTCCGCTATCCTGTTTAATCGTTCCTTCACCCCAGGCAAAAGTTTGCCGTCCACAGACAGGGTCCCTGTAAAGTCTGACACAAGATATTCTAGCCTCACAGCACCAAACCCTGGTATCTCATTTGTGAACATGTTCACATCCTCCTTTAATGGATATCTGTCGTCTACTTTAAAGGCATATCCCTCTTTCTTGCAATAGCACCCAACCATTTCCATAGGAAGACGTGAATTCATTTGCTCCTGAAACAATGTGTGATTTTATCCATGCAGCCCAAACACTTCTCCACCTGACGCCCAAGGAGGTGCCCTCCCTTCATGAGCCCGCAATCACCCTCCTCCTTGATCCAGCTGCCCTCATCGAAAAGACTATGCGTCATTTGCCTTCTCCCATTGACTCCTGACCTCAAGGAAAGGGTTATCGCACTCTTCGTTAATCCTTGACTTAGCCGAAATTTAACCATTATACTTTTTACGTTTTGGAAGAACTCAACGAGCAGATCGAACAAAGGCGCAAGACCCTCGAAGAACTCAAGAGAGCAGGGATAGAGCCGTTCGGAGGACCCTACGAGGTGACTCATTATGCCTCCGAGATCATCGAGAGATACGGAGAAATGTCCAAGGAGGCCCTTGATGCCACCCCCACTACAGCAACTATTGCGGGCAGGATCGTGGCAATGCGGGATTTCGGAAAGGCTGCCTTTGCGCACGTCCAGGACTCCTCTGCAAAGATACAGGTCTACCTCAGAAAAGACATCCTCGGGGAGAAATACAGCATCGTAAAAAAGCTCGATATCGGAGATATTGTGGGTATCACTGGGAAGCTCTTCAGGACAAAGACCAATGAACTCACCCTTGAGGTGGATGATTTCACGCTTCTCACCAAGTCGCTGAGACCCCTTCCCGAAAAATGGCATGGCCTTAAGGATATCGAGACCAGGTACAGACAGCGATACGTGGATCTGATTGTAAATCCCGAGGCCCGCATGGCATTCGAAAAGAGGAGGATCATTATAAGGGCGATAAGGGATTTTTTAGATTCAAGGGGCTTTGTCGAGGTCGAAACACCCATGATGCACCACATTCCCGGAGGCGCGACTGCCAGGCCGTTCAAGACGCACCATAATGCGCTCGGTATCGATTTATATCTCAGGATTGCGCCTGAACTTTACCTGAAACGACTCCTTGTCGGGGGATACGAACGCGTCTATGAAATCAACAAGAATTTCAGAAATGAAGGGATATCCACAAAGCATAATCCTGAATTCACCATGCTGGAATTCTATATGGCATATAAGGACTATCTTTTTCTTATGGCATTCACAGAAGAGCTTCTCTCCACCGTTGCACTTAAGGCAACGGGCTCCCTGGAACTCCGATATGGCGATACCCTCATAGACCTGACGCCGCCGTGGCCGAGAGTCACCATGTATGACGCGATGAAATCTCGCGAGGTGCCTGAGGAGACCTTCTCCGACAGAGAATTCGCAATGGAATGGGCAAGGAAAGAGGGGCTTGACATCGAAACCGGGGCTTCCCATGGAAAGATACTGGATGAGATATTCAAGGAAAAGGTGGAACCTGATCTTGTTCAGCCCACCTTTATTATTGATTATCCGGTGGAACTTTCTCCTCTCGCAAAAAAGAAGAAAGACCAGCCCGAACTTGTTGAGAGGTTTGAGCTCTTCATTGCGTCCCGTGAGATCGCCAATGCCTTTTCTGAACTCAATGACCCCATGGACCAGAGGGAACGGTTCTACAAACAGGTTGAGGCACGGCAACAGGGAGATGAGGAGGCGCAATGGATGGACGAGGACTTTGTGCGGGCACTGGAATACGGCATGCCGCCGGCTGCAGGAGAAGGGATCGGCATCGACAGACTCACCATGCTTCTCACCAATTCTCTCTCCATACGGGACGTAATATTCTTCCCCCAGCTAAAACCTGAGCAATAGACATGCAGAACTTGACCACATGTGTTCTCACGCATTTAATTCCTTCGTTCTTTATTCAGGATAATGGATACTGACCATGGCCCTTCCCTACCAGATATTCGTTGCCGTGAGATATCTCAAGTCCAAGAAAAGGCATAAGGGTGTTTCCTTCAATACCGCCATCTCCATAGGAGGTGTCGCGCTCGGCGTGATGGCCCTTCTTGTCGTGCTTGCTGTCATGAGCGGATTTCATGAGGACCTCCAGAAGAAGATCCTTGGCGTGAATGCCCATCTCGTCATACTCAACTTCAGAGGCACCGTGGACAATTATGAGACGGTCATCGACAAGATAAAAGCTGAAAAGGAGGTTGTGTCTGCCTCCCCCTTCGTCCTCGGTCAGGTCATGGTCTCCTTTGGCTCGAAGGGACAGGGCGTGTACCTCAGAGGCGTGGAGCCGGCGCTGGAGGAAAAAACCACGGATATCGCAAAGCATATCAAGGAGGGGGCTATTAAGGACCTGGATACACAGGACGGGCTGCCCGGGATAATCCTTGGCAGGGAACTCGCCCTCAGACTGGGTGTGGTGAAAAACGATACCATCACAATCCTTTCTCCTGCAGGAGAAATCGGTCCTCTGGGCATGCTCCCAAAGGTCAAGTCATTCAGGGTAGTAGGAATATTTGAGGTGGGAATGTTCGAGTACGATTCCAACCTTGTGGTGACTGGCCTGAAACCTGCCCAAGAATTCTTTGGCCTGAAGGGAGACGTGACAGGGTTAGAGGTGAGGATATCCGACATCTACAAGGCAGGGGACGTGAGGGAGAGAGTCCAGAAAGCGCTTGGGCCTCCCTACCATGTCAGAGACTGGATGCAGATGAACAAAAACCTCTTTTCTGCACTCAAGCTCGAAAAATTCGCCATGTTCGTCATCCTGATACTCATCATACTTGTTGCCTCATTCAACATCGTGAGTACCCTAATCATGAATGTGATAGAAAAACAGAGAGAGATCGCGATCTTAAAGACAATGGGTGCAACAAACAGGGGGATAATGGCGATCTTCGTCTTCCAGGGATTCATCATCGGGCTCATAGGAACAGTCATTGGCCTGACCGGGGGATACACGCTCTCCTACGTCCTCAATACGTACGAGATCATCAAGTTGCCTCCCGATATTTACTATCTCAGCCATCTTCCGGTCAAAATGAAACTTTCGGATTTCGTCTCTGTGTCGGTCTCAGCAATCCTCATCAGCTTTCTTTCGACCATTTATCCTGCATGGCAGGCGGCAAAGCTCAATCCTGTTGAGCCTTTGAGATATGAATAATTTGCAATCGATGGCTGAGCATCTTAACCTTTAACTGTAAGATACCCTGAAAAAAGAATCATACTACCTCCTATTACTGTCTTGTACGTTACTCCCTCTCCTAGGAAGAGCACTCCCAGACAAATTGCGCAGACAGGTTCAAGGTAACCGAGTATCGCAGCCCTGTTCGCCGTTACTACCTTAAAGCCCCTGAAATAGAGCACCGGCGCTATGGTTGAATGGACTATGCCCATGACTGCATAGGCCCAGAGAAAAGAACCAGAAGATGGCCCAATGGCCGTAAAGGGAAGGAGAATGGCTACGGTGGTGAGATTCTGGAAGAATGTCATGACAAGGGGATGATAGGAGGGG
>DASPUA010000192.1:0-4572 GCA_035623135.1 Thermodesulfovibrionales bacterium
CCTCTACGGCTATGACCTTGTTTGTGTAGATACAAATTGACGCAGCAATCTCCATCGCCTTCTCCACTATTTCCTTGGCAGACAGGCCTGTGTTCTCGTAAAGCGCCTGAGCAGCAGCCTGTGCGTAAGGACCTCCTGAACCAATGGCGGCAATTCCCGTTTCTGGTTCTATTACGTCCCCTGTCCCGGAAATAATAAAGGTGTGCTCAGAATCAGAGATAATAAGGAGCGCCTCCAGCCTCCGCAACACCTTGTCGGTCCTCCAGTCCTTGGCAAGTTCAACCGCAGCCCTGGTAAGGTTGCCTCGGTACGACTCCAGCTTTGCCTCAAATTTTTCGAAAAGGGTAAAGGCGTCCGCAGTGGCTCCCGAGAAGCCTGCAACAACTTTGTTATTGAACATCCTTCTGATCTTTTTTGCATTGTGCTTGAGAACGGTATTCCCAAAGGTAACCTGACCATCTCCTCCGATGGCCACCTTCCCGTCCTTTCTGACACAAAGAATCGTTGTCCCTTTAATCATGTGTACGCTCCTCGTTGTCCTCCGATGCAAAGGGATGGGCCTTATCATAGACATCCATCAGATGCGTAATATCCAGATGGGTATATTTCTGCGTTGTGGAAAGGGATGAATGACCCAGAAGCTCCTGAATCACCCTCAGATCAGCTCCGCCCTGGAGAAGGTGCGTTGCAAACGTATGCCTGAGGGTATGGGGCCCTATCCTACTGTCAAGCAATATTGCCCTCGCATATTTTACTACTATACGTCTTGCCCCCCTGTCTGTCAACCGCAAGCCTCTCCTGTTCAGGAAAAGGGCCTTGTCCTTCTTCTTCAGGAGAACCCTCTCGATCATATACGCCTTGAGAGCATCCAGCGCCTTTCTTCCTACAGGCACAATCCGCTCCTTTTTCCCCTTCCCCCTCACCTTGACAAGTCCTTCCCGTATGTTCATGTCTTCTGCATTCAGCCCTGACAGTTCACCAACCCTCAGACCGCTGGAGTAGAGAAGCTCAAGGATGGCCCTATCCCGCGCCGGGAGAAAGCCTATCCCCTCCGGCTTCTCGACGAGTGAAAAGATATCGTCCACAGTGAGGAACTTGGGGAGGAGTTTCGGCATCTTCGGAGTATTCACAAGGCGTGCCGGATTTGTCTTTATGACACCCTCCCTGTGCAGAAACCTGAAAAATGAGCGAACCGTAGCTAGCCTCCTGCCCGCTGTACTCTTCTTAAGCCCCTTGCCCATCTGCCCTGCTACGAAACCCCTCACATCCATAAAATCGACAGACCCCACGTCAGAATGAATGTGCTCTGAGAATACATTAAGGTCTTTACGATACGACCTTATGGTATGCGCCGAGGCACCCCTTTCGGTCGCAAGATACCTCAGGAATTTCTCAATCTTCTCTTTCACACCCCCGCCTTTTCAAGATAATCCGCCCAGTCGGATATGGCTCTCTCCACAATTTTCTTCCTTTTCAGGTCCTTTTTCTTTATTCCCGAGTTCACCGCAGGAAAGAGACCAAAGTGTATGTTGCTTGGCTGAAAATTTTTGCTTGGTGAGGTAATATGGTGAATCAGAGAGCCATGGGCAGTGGTCAAAGGCACCTCCACAGATTCCTTCCCGTTCATTTTCCTTGAGGCATTTATGCCGGCCACAAGACCCATTGCAGTGGACTCTATATATCCCTCGACCCCGGTGATCTGACCTGCAAGGTGTACCGCAGGGCAGGCCTTTAATGTCAAGTCCTTTTCCAGAGATTGGGGTGCATTGATAAAGGTGTTCCTGTGCACACTGCCGTATCTGAGGAACTCAGCACCTTCGAGTCCAGGGATCATACTGAATACCCGCTTCTGCTCGGGCCATTTAAGCCGCGTCTGGAACCCCACCATATTATATGCGGACCCTTCTCTGTTTTCAGGTCTCAACTGCACAACTGCATAAGGTTCTCTTCCTGTGTTCGGTTCCGGAAGGCCCACGGGCTTCATGGGGCCAAACCTCAGTGTATCCTTTCCTCTCAGGGCCATAACCTCCACTGGCATACAGCCCTCAAATACCTTTTCATTCTCAAATGCCCTGACATTTACCTTATCAGCCTCGCACAGGGCATCGTAAAATATCTCGTATTCATTCTTTGTCATGGGGCAGTTTATATAGTCATCACCGCCCTTTCCGTATCTTGACCCAAAATAGACCTTCCTATACTCGATACTTTCCGCGTCAACAATGGGGGCGATGGCATCATAGAAATGGAGGTATTCATGCCCAAGAATTCTCTTCAGGGCTTCTGCCATGAAAGCGGAGGTCAATGGACCGGTGGCAACAATAGAGGGTGAATCCGGCAATGCATTCACCTCTTCCCGGACAACTGCGATGTGCGGGCTGTTCGAGAGCGCCCTGGTCAGAAATTTTGCAAATGCTCCCCTGTCCACTGCAAAGGCACTTCCTGCAGGTACCCTGGATACCTCTGCGGCCTGCATAATGAGGGAGCCAGCCATTGCGAGCTCCTTTTTCAGCAGGCCTGGCGCGCTCAGGATATCAGCAGAGCGTAACGAATTGGAGCAGACCAGTTCTCCCAGCAGACCTGTCGTATGCGCCTCGGTAAGCCTCGCCGGCCTCATCTCGAAGAGCGTCACCTCAACTCCCCTCCGTGCCGCCTGCCATGCAGCCTCGCATCCTGCAAGCCCTCCGCCAATGACAACTAATCCGGCCATTTGTGTATTTTAATTTTCTCCATTGGTTCTTGCAAGCCAACAATCTTGAACGATTCTCCCAAAAAGCACCTCCCAATGTGCTTTTTGAAATTCTCCCGGAATAATCCTTTGAAATGGGTTCGATAATTTCTTCTTGAAAAGGTATACTGTAAGTATGGAATTATGTCCTGTCTATAAAAAACCCATAGATCAATGCATCTGCTGCCCTGAATGAGGGCATGTCTGTCTCCTGGATCTGGGAGAGCTCTACTGTCCTGTATGCAAGCCAGACCCCCTGTAAACCACCATCTTGTCACAAAGGCGACGATAGCAAATAGGGCTCCCTGTGGTATAATCTGACATGCGTTCAAGGTGGGTGTATTTCTTAGCGCTTTTTCTTTCCTTTGCCCTCTTCCCCCCCTTCCTTCTTTCAAAAGAGACGACTCCAGAGGTAATGGTTATTACGGTCGAAGGCGTCATCAATCCTGCTGCTTCGGAATTCATAGGCAAAAGCATAAAAAAGGCCACAAAGAGTGGTGCAGAAGCCTTGGTAATCCAGCTCGATACCCCTGGAGGTCTGGACACCTCCATGAGAACGATCGTAAAGGAAATCGTGGGGAGTGAGGTACCAGTAGTGGTCTTTGTCGCACCAAGTGGCGCAAGGGCAGCTTCTGCAGGCGTGTTCATTACCCTCGCGGCTCACATTGCGGCGATGGCTCCTGGCACCAATATCGGGGCAGCCCATCCGGTGGGCCTTGGCGAAAAAATGGACAAGACCATGGCAGATAAGGCGACCAATGATGCTGCGGCATATATTAAATCCCTTGCAGAGAGGAAGGGAAGAAATGCAGCATGGGCTGAAAAGGCGGTGAGAGAAAGCATATCTGCCACCGAGGCTGAGGCACTGAAGGAACATATAGTCGACTTGGTGAGCAGGGACCTCAATACCCTCCTTCTTGACATTAATGGCAGAAAGGTCCAGACCGCACTTGCGGAGAAGGTTCTTAAGACAAAGGACGCAAGGATAACACACGAAGAGACAGGATTGAGGCAGAAGATACTGAACTTCATCAGCGACCCCAATGTCGCATATATACTAATGCTTCTTGGCTTTTATGGTCTCTTCTTTGAACTCACAAACCCGGGTGCCATTTTCCCAGGGGTAATCGGGGGCATATGTCTTATCCTGGCGTTTTACGCATTCCAGACACTGCCGGTAAACTACGCAGGCCTGCTCCTCATTATCCTCGCCATTGTTCTCTTCATCCTGGAGGTGAAGATTGTCTCCCATGGGGTGTTGACCATTGGTGGTGTTATTGCCATGGTTATAGGTTCCCTCATGCTCTTTGAAACGCCGGGGCCCTTTGTAAGATTGTCCCTCTATCTTATACTCCCTGCGGTGATGGTTACCGCCCTTTTTTTTAGCCTTACCATCGGACTTGCGTTGAAGGCGCACAGGAAAAAGCCTGTGACAGGAAAGGAAGAACTCGTTGGGATGGAAGGGCTGGCAAGAACAGACATCACTCAGGAGGGAGGCACGGTCTCCCTTCACGGAGAGCTATGGGCCGCGTACTCTGAAGAACATATTGCAAGAGACCATAAGGTACTGGTTGAAAGTGTTTCAGGACTCAAACTAAAAGTTCACGAATCAAAAGGAGGATAATATGGGAAATATGCCAATCATAGGGCCATCGATTCTAAGCATGCTTTTTGTGATATTCCTTTTCTTCTACTTCCTCTCCAGCGCCATCAAGGTCCTCAAGGAGTATGAGAGGGGTGTGGTCTTCAGACTAGGGAGAATCATCCCAGTAAAGGGACCGGGTCTTGTCATCATATGGCCAATCATCGACAAACTCGTGAGAGTCAGTCTCAGAACGGTAACC
>DASPUA010000193.1:0-5438 GCA_035623135.1 Thermodesulfovibrionales bacterium
CCTGTCATCCGGATGCACATAGTTCAGGAAGGCGACATACGTGGTGGCGGTCTGTTGCGTGGTCAATCCGAAAATACGATAGGTCTCATCAGACCAGCGCAGTTCATTCGTTCGAAGGTCCCATTCCCAGTTTCCCAGCCCAGCGATACGTTGGGCTTCAGAGAGGCTTTTCTCGCTCCGCTGGAGAGCCTCGTAGTTTTTCCAAAGTTCATCCTCAATGGAAAATCGGTAGAGGGCCTCCCCGATAAGAGGCGTGACGACTTCAATACGCTCGATAATCTTCAAGGGAACCATCCCTTCCCTTTCATCTGCAAGATGAATAGCTCCCAGTACCTTCTCCCTGTATCGGATGGGCACCACAGCCACCGACCTAAAGCCACTACTCACACATGTTCCCCGGTACCTCGATGACTCCTCTTGGGATAAGACGCTGATGAAATCCTTTATATTGTTACAATAAAAGGAACCGCCGGAAGTCATGAGCGATCTGTCCTGAGGGTCAGGGGTCTCCGCGATTACCCTCGCGCAGGCACACTGATCATGATAGAGCGAGATCCAGTTCTCCGCTTCCCAAAATTCACGGCCAAATCCCGTGTACACATCATAGGGGATGTTTCCCTTCTTGTCTAATATCCTTATGCCCACGCATCTGCTGCAACTCCACTTACCTATCAGACTTACCACCGCGTCGAGGTATTCGTTCCACGTAAATGAATGTGAAAAGAGCTGTAAAAGGGTATTATGGGTAAGCATACGGTCCTGAAACTCTTTTCGTTCGGTAACATCCTGGAGGGAGAAGACCAGAAAGTCCACCTCACCTCCACTATCCAGGACAGGGACCAGGCTCCAATCCCAATACGTAAGTCCCGATTCGGGATAGTTGAGAAAGGAAAAGGGTTTTGCAACGGCTTGATAAGGAACTTTCGTGGCAACCACTCTCTTGAATATCGCTTCGTTTTCTTTACTGGGATAGAATTCGAAATGGTTATGTCCGGCGAAGTCGGATACGTGGCGCTGGCATGCTTTGGCGTACGCTGTATTGACCCTGACAAAATTAAAATCTCTATCGAGAAAAACCAGAGGAGTTATCGTATGGTCGAAAAAGGCCTCGAGTATCCTCGAATGTTGGATCAGGGCCTCAATAGCACGTTTGCGCTGGCGAATTTCCTCTTCCAGTTCTGTATTGACTTTTGTCAGCTCAGCACTTCCTTTCTGAGCGTGCACCTCCAGCTCTTCCATCGCGCTTCGCAGCGTTTTCTCTCCCTGGCCTGGTTCATCTGCCATTGCAGGTTGATCCCCCGGGTTTGTAGCAATGATGCAATGAGAATAAGGCGTCCGGAAAGAGCAAGGGGGAAGGGATAACGCCGAAGGCTCGCTGCAGAGCGCTCAAGTTAGTACAAGGCCCGGAACGCAGGGATATATTGCTACCAGAGACAAGGGGTTGCTTCTCTCCGTTACTCATCGTGCGCAAAGCCACTCTTTGCCAGCGACCTTATTATAGCAAATCCAGTTTTATCATAGAAAGAACCCTTGTATTCTTCCTTCGAAATTGATCAAATGACGGAACAAAAATTGTATTTCATATGCCAACACAACAAATTTAGTATAATGCAATGAGAAAGGCTATTGGATATGATTCACTATGGAGTGGTAGCTCACGGAGGTGTAGGAACTCCCCTAGAGTTCTCTGATGGATGTAAGAGCGCATGCGAGACAGGGCTTTATTTCGTCGAAACAGAGAGATCTTCCCCTGCGATACCATTGGCGTGGTGGCAATGGATAAGGACTGCACACCCCTAGTGTTTACGCGTATTGTTTTTCTCTGTCCGGTTGAATCTCGAACACTGACAGGCCATTGCTGCACGGCTGTCGAGGATCATTTTTGCTGAGATGTGCCTTTATATGGGTCGATACGGTCTAGTCACTGAAATTGAACCGGCCAGCAATTTACTTGCAGTGAGCCAGTCTCCATTCCCGGCCTGTCAGTAGCGTGAGCGGTCGTTGAATGGATTTTCAAGCCATTGTCTTTTTGCGATTATCGCCCACCATGTCCCGAGGAGGAGTTCCTGAATATAACAGAGCACCTGTTCATCTGCGAGGTGCAATGCAGTGGCCAGTGCACCGTCCTTCTCGTCTTTTGAAAGCCCAAAATCTATAAGCGCGGCATTTTCAACTGTTGCACTGCACCACTTTCTGATCCACTTTTCCTAGGCTCCATTCCTCAGTTGGGGTTTGAAAAGCTTTATCTTGAGGTCGCCTGCAGGAGAGGTTGTTTGACCAAGCGACAGAGGGAAATGGCTATCATGCCTGCTCAAGACCCTTTTTTGCTTTGGCATTCCCGGGGTCCAGCTTTAGGGCCTTTTCAAACTGGAGTTCTGCCTTTTTCTTAAGTCCTTCCTTAAGGTAGAGGATACCAAGGTTTGCAAAATGTTCTCCGTTGTAAGGTTCAAGCTTGATGCTCTCGAGGAGCGCATCTTCTGCGTCCTTTATCCTGTGCGGCATCTTGCTGAGAGCGAGGGAAAGATAACTCCATGCCTTTGGATTCTTCGGATTATTCCTTGTTACCCATTTAAAGAGTTCTGCAGCTCCCCAGAAGTTGCCGTTCTTGAATTCTTCAACTCCCCTCCTGAACTGCTCTTCAAGGAGCACTGTTTCGGTATCCTCCTCTTTTCTCGGCAGCTTTTTCAAGGCGCCAAAGAACTCTGCTCTCCTTTTTTCGTCTTTCAGAGAGTTGTATGCCTGGGTGATAGTGTCAAAGATAACGGTGATTTTATTCCTTAAGGTTGCATCGCCTGAAGCAGGCACCCTGTCAGGACTAAATTCCTTTGCCATCCTTTGATAGATCCTGTTTATCTCCTCAGGACCTGTTTTTTCATCAGCCTGGAGCATTTCTGCAGGACTCATGTGGGGCAGTTTTTCATACAGTCCCTCCACTTTGTTCCTTAAATGCTCTTCTTCTTCATTCATGGACATGAGGATATCTTCAACATCAAGGGTTTCATGGCCATCGAGACCATATGCAGGGCTTTCCTTTTGAATGATGAACCCCGTTGACCAGAGGACGTAGAGCGTTCTCATCACGTCGAAAGAATTCATTCGTGACAGTTCTATTACCTGATTTATGCTTCTTGCTCCATCCACAAGGGAAAGGATTCTGGCATCCTGTGGGTTCAAGTCGATTCCCCTGAAAATTCCCGACGTGTCTTCATTAAGGGTAAATACCGTATGGGCATCCGGCATGTCTCTCCTGATCCTTGTCAAATTATTGATCTTGTTTACGCCCTCGTAAATGAGATTGTTTGTGCTTATCTTGAGCGTGATCACTTCATTGGGAGGAATATTCTCAACGAACTCATACTCTCCCTCATCGAGCTGAAAGAGGCTGTAGATAATCTCCTTTACCTGATACTTGACACCCCAAAACAGATCCTTGGGAGTAATATATCCCAGCTCCACGAGGATAGCGCCCTGACGTTTGCCCGTTGATTTCAGAAGTTCGACGGATTTGTCATATTGCTCCATGGTGATCTTGCCTGCCTTAATGAGCATCTCCCCAAGCCTATCGTCCTCGAACGTTGAAGACGCAAATATTACATTTCCCTCTCTGACATAAATTTTTTTTGTGAAATGAGTGGTGGTGAGGGAAAGGGTTCCCGTTTCCCTGTCTCTGTTAAGCTCCATGAGTATTCTTGGAAGACTATAATCCCTGAGATTTCCTCTGAAAGGCATGTTCATTTAGTGATATCTCCTCACCTTAAAGCGATAGATATCGGCGCTTTCAGCGGGGTCTATCCCTGCCTTCATCTTCGCAATCCTCACCTGTTCCTCAACTGTTCCTACTCCCTCCAAATCAGGGAGCAAAAGACCCTTCATTCCCCCCTTGACTACTATGACCCCGTACTTTCTGGGGTCCAGTTCTTTTGGGTCAGAGATTTTTTCTGGTGGCGAGAGGACATCGACAGAATAGGCAATAAAAGGGAGTTCCTCCTTTGTGACCAGCGAGAAACGGGGATCCTCTGTAGCAGCGCAGATCGCATTTTTTATGGTCTCATCCGCAACATTCTCGCAGCAGGGCAAGAAGGTGCCGATGCATCCTCTCAATTGGCCCTCTTTTTTCAGACAGACAAAAACCCCGGCCTTTTCGGACATCACGGGAGTGAGCGTTTCAGGCGGTCGGACAACTTTTCCTTTTGAGATAAATTCCTCCACTGCCCTCTTGGCAAGTTCCACCAGGGGATCCACTATCTGTCCCTCGTAAGTGCATGATCAGACATTGCCTGCAGGGCATCTCTCTCCGGTGAGGGGGCGAATACTTCAAGCTCGCTCTTTGCCTCGGAAACAAGGCCCTGCGCGATTCTAAGTGATTCATCTATCACACGATATTTTTCGAAAAGGTGGAGGATCCTTCGCAGCTCTTTCTTTCCCGAAACCCCGTTCTTAGTGATACCCTTTATCTCTGCCTTCTCTTCCCCAGAGGCTACGCTGAGAAGGTAGATAAGAGGGAGGGTGATTTTGCCCTCGAGGAGGTCCTTCCCCAGTTTTTTCCCGAGCCCTTTCTCATCCGCCATGTAGTCGAGTATGTCATCCACCATCTGAAATACGATGCCCGTCTTCATGCCAAAGCGGCCAAGGGCATCCTCTTTTTCGGCAGGGAGCCCGCCCAGAATGCCACCTATCCTGCACGCTGCGGAAATGAGGGCCCCTGTTTTCGCGGATATGATCCTGTAATACTCTTCCTCAGTGATATCAGGGTCTGCAACTCTGGTGAGCTGAAGGATCTCACCCTCGGTCATTCTGGTTGTCGCCTCGGAAAGGGCTTCCATAATCCGTTGATTCTTCTGGAGCACCGCCAGTCTCAGGGCATTGGAATAGAGGAAATCTCCCACGAGAATTACGATCTGGTTGCCCCACATCATGTGCGCTGTCTGCTTGCCCCTCCTCAATTCTGCGCTGTCCACTACATCATCGTGCAGGAGTGATGCGGTGTGAATGGCCTCGACAATACTCGCCAGGATGATCCTTTTTTCGGCTTTGTAGCGGGCCAGATCTGCACTCAGGAGGAGGAAGAGGGGCCTGAGCCTTTTGCCGCCACCACCAAGGATATGCTCTCCGATCACCGGAAGCAGAGAAGCATCGCTCGTGAATATGGCCCTGAGGTGCTTTTCCACAAGGACCATCTCCTCTGTGTAAAGTGAAAAAGTATCCGTAAGCATTAGTGGTGTTCCATTGTCTTAATATCTTCCGGCTTGAAAATACCTTTCTCCGTAATTATAGCAGTTATATACCCGGCCGGGGTAACATCAAATGCCACATTTTTGACCGCAACACCCTCAGGGGCAATCCGGACAGTTCCCCAGGATACGGGTGGGGTGTTTTCCCTTTTTTGGCCTCTCTCATCCTTGCAGGATTCATCCTCTGGACTGTCCTCACAATGCGAA
>DASPUA010000194.1:0-2122 GCA_035623135.1 Thermodesulfovibrionales bacterium
TTCACTATTTTATGCCAGCATGCATTTTCGCCGAGACGACCGTATTCTTCATAAGCATCGTTATAGTCATCGGTCCAACACCACCAGGCACAGGGGTGATGGCACCGGCTATCTCCTTTGCCTTGTCAAAATCAACATCCCCCTTGAGAATTGGTACCGGCTTGCCGGTTTTTTCGCTTATCTTCTCGCCCACACGGTTCACGCCTACGTCAATAACACAGGCACCTGGCTTAATCCACTCGGGTTTCACAAGACCGGGTACGCCAGCGGCAACAATAAGGATGTCAGCGCGCTTGCAATGCACATCAAGGTTTTTAGAACCGGTATGTACTATAGTGACCGTGGAATTTGCTCCCTTGCCTTTCTGGAGCATAATGTTGGCAATAGGCTTGCCCACTATATTTGAACGGCCAACCACCACCACTTCAGCGCCTGAGGTCTCGAATCCTGAGCGGACAATGAGCTCCTGAATGCCGGCTGGTGTGCAGGGGAGGAACTTCGCTTCATCACCGCCAATCATCAGGCGGCCGACATTCACCGGGTGGAAGCCATCCACATCTTTGTCAGGATCAATGGCATTAAGAACCTTCTTTTCATCAATATGTTTTGGAAGGGGGAGCTGGACGAGAATGCCGTGTATCTTATGGTCTTTATTATATTTATCGATGAGTTTTAGCAGATCTGCCTCAGAGATGGTCTCGGGCTGATCGTCCTGGATTGAGAAAAAACCAATCTCATCTGCGGCCTTATGTTTGCCGGTGACATAACTGACCGAGGCAGGATTTTTCCCCACGAGAATGGTGACCAGTCCAGGCACAACGCCGTGCTTTTCCTTCATCTCTGCTACCTGCTTCTTCAACTCTTCCCGTATCTGGGCTGCGATTTCAGTACCATTAATGATTTTTGCAGACATGTGTTTCCTCCTTAATTAGGTTTTTTATATCGGGCCGGTTGATATGGAGTCAGTCCCCCTTACTGATCTCTGTCCGGTCCCTAATCCCTTCTCTTTACGAGTTCCAGCAGTTCCTGTCTTGTAGATTCCTTGGTCCTGAAGAGCCCTCTCACCGCAGAGGTGACGGTCCTTGCGCCAGGTTTCTTTATGCCCCTCATGGACAAACAGAGGTGTTCGGCATCTATCACCACCATCGCCCCCTTAGGGTTTAGCTTTTCCATAATAATGTCAGCGAGCTGAGCAGTCAGTCGCTCCTGTACCTGGGGCCTTTTGGCAAATACTTCAAGCGCCTCTGCAAGTGCGCTAAGCCCTACTATCCTGCCGCCTGCAGGGATATAGGCGATATGGGCCTTGCCTGCAAACGGGAGAAGGTGGTGCTCGCATACGGAATAAAAGGGAATATCCTTGAGCAGGACCATCTCATCATGCTTCTCTCCCTCCATTGGTTTGAGAATATCCTCAGGGGAAGCAGCAAGGCCAGAGAATATTTCCTGGTACATCTTGGCTACTCTTTCCGGTGTTCTTATGAGTCCAGGCCGTTCGGGGTCTTCCCCAATACCCTCGATGATGAGCCTTACGCCCTTCTGTATTTTTTTGATATCCATGATTTAAAAAATTAATGCGGATTCTAGCATTTCTTATTAATTTCTTGCAAGGCAAAAAAGAGAAAAACCTGGACTGTACTACTCTTTAACAGGCCTGTCCACACCCCTTGCAATATCCCTTGATCTCAAGGGTGTGGGTTATTCCTGTAAATCTGTTGGCGCTGCATAATTCTTCCTGAATGGCCTCGAGTTTTGGAGAAAAGACCTCCATCACTTTCCCGCATTTTATGCATATGAGATGATCATGGTGTTCATGCCCGAATATATGCTCATAGTGGGCATGCTTATCATTCTTTTCAACCTGCTCAATGAGACCGCTTTCCACGAGAAGGGGAAGGGTTCTGTATATGGAAGCCTTGGAGACCTTGATCTGTCTCTTTCTGATGCTTGTGAGGAGTTCGTCGGGGTTGAAATGACCGTGATGGGAGAAGACCTCTGCGAGAATCCTCTGCCGCTCTTTCGTGAACTTCAGGCCTTTCTTGGAAAGAAATTCCCTGAAGATCTCCCGCTCCATGATGTATCTTAAATGAAAGCGTGAGCGGGTTTCAATTCTCTCTGCACAGGA
>DASPUA010000195.1:0-10325 GCA_035623135.1 Thermodesulfovibrionales bacterium
ATGGCTTCCTGTCTGACCAGTTGGATCAGATGCTGATCAAGGGTCTGCATGTGATATTCGTCCCTTCCCTTTTCTATATGCTGCTCGATCTCATCGAGATGGCCATCGCGGATGCATGCCTTGATAGTGGATGTCGCGTACATCACCTCCAAGGCAGGCAGGATGGTATCACCGCCCTTGCCTCTCACAAGGCGCAGAGAGGCAGTGGACACAAGGCTCTCTGCCAGTCTGTGGCGGATGTTTTCCTGCACCTGGGTCGGAAAATAGCCTACGATACGGTTGATTGTTGATGCCGCACTATGCGTATGGAGGGTCGACAGTACCAGATGTCCTGTTTCTGCAGCCTTGATGCATGCGTCAATTGTTTCCAAATCACGCATCTCACCCACCATGATAACGTCGGGGTCCATGCGCATGGCAGCTTTCAAAGCCCTGTCAAAACTTTCTGTATCGATGCCCACTTCTCTTTGGATGATACAACTCTTATTCCCATGAAAGATAAATTCGATAGGGTCTTCGATGGTCACGATGTTGTAGTTGAAATGGTCATTGATATACCGGATCATCGAGGCAAGGGTCGTGGATTTGCCATTGCCGGTGGGGCCGCACACCAGGATGAGACCGTTGGGTGCCTCCGTGATCTTCCCCAGTGCAGAGGGCAGATTCAGTTCCTCGAACGTGCCGATGTAGTGGGGTATGACCCGCATCACAAGGCCAATATTATTCCGTTGGCGAAAGACGCTGACCCGGAAACGGCCCACGTTTGACAGCGTATAGGAAGTGTCGAACTCCGTGAGGCGCTCCGGAAGTTTCCTTCCGTGCTGTTCCATAATGGTGGAAGCGATAAATTGGGTATCCTGCCAAGTCAGCTTGCTCAGCTTTGAGTGGATCAGGTGCCCGCGGGCCCTGAAAATAGGGGGATTATCCACTTCAAAGTGGATGTCAGAGACCCTCTTTTGAAAAGCGATTTCGAGAATTTGTGTGAACGTGGCGATGTCCATGGTCATTTACCCCCTTGGAAAGTGTTATAGTTACCTATAAATGTAGAGTTTTCTCACTTTTGGGACGCCTTGCTGAGCAGTTTGCGATAAAGGATATTCTCCATCACCTGGCCAGCCGATTGCGCGATAATCTCCAGCATCTCGCTTTGTACCGGCGCTGCCTCCTTATCGCCAAAATCCCCATAGGTAAGCGTTATGATCTTCCCGTGGCTCCTCATAGGAATAAGGATTATCGACGGCATCAGAGGTGTCCCGATCTCTTCAAAGAGATGTTTCTTCAGGACATCATCATCGCTCTCGCCGCAGAAAAACTGCCCCTTTTCAACGGCTTCGCGGAAAATCGATGGCGAGGTGAGAGGAATCCTTAGGACTGCTGCCGAGGTTGGTCCCTCGCTCCGCTCGGCGTATACGCCGATAGCTTTGTCTCCCACAAGCTCCTGTTGGCGAACAATAAAGATAACAGTCCGTTCGCATACTTCAGAGACGCTCTCAAGGAGGGCCAGGGATACAGCGGAAGGTTCGTCAAGGCCTCGAATGGCCACGATGCGGTCTTTCAGTGCTATGAGCTTACTGTCCTGTGCAGTCAGGTCCTTCTGCTCAAGAAAAAGATCCCTGACATATGATCTGAAGGTTTCCAGAAAAGTGATTGTATCTTCAATGAACGTCTCCTTGCTGACGTCCTGTGAGGGCTTGGGAAAGACCGCCCTGACGCCGTCCTGAAGAGACTGTAATGTGAAAAGACGGTCTGGAGGAGAGGCCACCTGAAGAATCGAAAGTTGCGGATATCGATCCCTCAGCTGCTGGCGCAGACTGACGATCTTCTCCTCAGAAAGTAATCGTTCTGTTGTTTTCGGAGTATCAAAGACCAGAAGGGGTAAGACTTTCATCCTGAGACACTGGTCAACAATGCGGGAGAGTTCCTCTTCTCCGTCCGTGGCAAATACAAGGATACCCTCGTTCTTGCATAGGATCATCACCGAATGTTTGAGCAGTTCCTCCTCACTGAAAAGGATAAGTGCCCTGGTCCTGTCCATCTGTCTCTGGGATTTGTCAAGGGCTCCCTTGTTTCGAGAAGATTTTTCAAGAAAAGAGACAAAGGCCTCCTGACGTTCGGCCGGAAATGCCGCAAGAATCTGCCTTATCTTCTGACGGTGGATCTCAAAAGGATCAAACACTTCATCCAGCGGGATATGGTGCGGGATTTTCCTCTCAAGCTGATCGAGATCGTCTAACCCAAGGTCATCTGCGGTTAAGACCGCACTCTTTTCCATGGCTCCTTCGGACTCCTCCGGTGAAACTACATCTCCGAACACTTCTTCGTCAGGCGGGACACTTTTCCCGGACTGACGGTCTCGTTCCCGTTCGTCAAGAATACGCAGGGCGTCCATCAACACCATTTGCGCATCGAGGCCAATTTCCTGCTCCATTTTGCTGATGGGATAACTGCTTTCAGGAGATACTGCGATGGCCTCTGTGTCAAGGGTAAAAGTCCCTTCTGTCCATCCTATCACTTCGACAAGGGTCATCTCGATGAGCTTCTTCAGGCCTCTGGCCGCGTCGTCCCTTTTTAGTTTGCCCTGTTCCACAAGCGTGGCAATCAAGGGCTTACGATCTTTCCCCGAACGCTTCTGAATTTCCAGTGCCTGTTCAATATCATCGCGCGATATGGCGCACATTTTCACCAGGACCGTTCCGATGCGAACACTGTTGTTGAGATGGCTAGCTCCCACAATGGAGCCATTGCTGAAAATGATCCTGCTTTCGCCCTTCAGCCCCTTCACAGAGAGCGTGCCGGATTTCCGTGTCGAACTGAGGAGTTGAATGATGTCTACTATATTAAGTAGTTCCAGGTCGCCGGTAAATGCCATGCTATCCGCTCCTTAAACAAATGACTTCTTGCTGTAAAGAAGAATACCATAAAAACAGAGATCGGTAAATACGAGGAGAGGTGTCAGATTGACTCGTAAAAAATATTATCCGGGGAAAAAGGCAAAGAAGGACGCTGCGAAGCCACAATTCAATCTCTGGACCGGTTTAAAGGATAGGTCAGACTGCTGCGGTATCTGTTCCTAAGTGGCGAGATCGGCCTCCACTTCGAGGGTAATCTTGACCTCTTTCCCGACCATGAGGCCGCCGCTTTCCATGGCAACATTCCATACCATCCCGTACTCTTCACGGTTGATTGCTGCGGAAACGACAAAACCCATGCTCTTTCCGCTCTCCTCAAAGGGGTCTTGCACTGGCCCGAAATACTCTCCTTCAAAAGTGACCTGCCGCGTAATCCCCCGTATTGCGAGATTCCCTGTGACCCTGAAATGGTTGTTCCCAGTGCGTTCGGCCTTAGTGCTTTCGAAGGTCATGCGGGGATGATTTCCTGCATCAAGAAAATCCTCACTGCGGAGGTGTTCGTCCCGTTTGGGAATGCCGGTATAGACGGCGGAGACGTCAATGCTCACCGCTATGGAAGAGTGGGGGATATCAGCAGGATCAAAGTGAATTGTACCGGAAATCCTGTTAAACTGGCCATGCACATTCGCAATCATCATGTGTCGAACGCTAAACATGGCCACTGTGTGATCAGGGTCAATGGTCCATTTTTTCATGTCCGGTTCCTCCGATGTATTCAGATGATTGTTTCATTATGCCATTCAGAAACCTTAAAGCAAAAAAGGGCTTACCCTTGCTGCATTGAGGGACTCGGTCTAAGCGCCTTGAGGTTTAACTGGAGGTATTTGCTGCCGTTCCACTCATTGATCATTGGGGTAAACGCCGCGTCAAGGGATGTCGTGTTATCGAGATGGGGAAGGTATTTCCCCATCGAGAATCCTATGGCATCCATCGAAAGGGACCTCTGTTTTCCGTGGGCTTGCCTCAGGGTCATCTTGAGATGGTTCTTTCCCACGACCCTAGGGTTCTGGAAGGCAAGATCCCTTGCAGCCAGGAGCGGTTCAGGGTTCCCGAAGCCAAGGGGTTCAAGTGAGGAAAACTCTTTGATAAGGCCGTTCGTGACCTCCAAAAGGAAGATCTCGGCATCGATCTCCACCAGGGGAATGAAATCCTCTTCAGAAAGGAACGTCCTCACGATGGTGTTTATCCGTTCTTCAAACAGCGGTATGTGTGAGACATTGAGCTTGACCCCTGCTGCCTGTCTATGTCCTCCGAAGGAGAGGAGGAGATCGCCGCATGAGGAAAGACCCTGATGGACGTCAAAGGGGGGAATGCTCCTCACAGAGCCCCTTGCCACAGTGTCTTCTCCAGAAAAGATAAAGGTTGGCCTGAAGAATTCCTCCGCGATCCTGGATGCCACAATTCCCGTAACACCCGCATGCCAACCCTGGTTATACAGCACAATGGCGGCATCGTATCCCTTTCTGTTCAGCTGGGAAAGGGCTTCCTGATACACCTCTTCTTCAATTCTCTGCCTTTCGGAATTGAGGGTGTCCAGCCTTTCTGCGATAGAGAGAGTCTCCCCCTCTGAATCAGACAGGAACAGGGTCATTACCTCGCGGGCATCGCCCATTCTGCCTGATGCATTGATTCTGGGCACTATGGTAAAGGACAAAAGTCCACTCCTCGCCTCCCTTTCCCTAAGGCCGCATACCTCAAAAAGGGACCGGATCCCGGGCCTGTGGGAGCGCTGCATGCTCCGCAATCCTTCTTTCAGTATGATTCTGTTTTCTCCAGTCAATGGAACCACATCTGCCAATGTTCCGAGGGCCGCGAGATCAAGAAGGGAGAGAGAATCATCCACGGTGACTGGTAAGGCATCATCCAGTGCAAAGGCCTGAACCATCTTAAACGCAATCCCTGCGCCAGAAAGGGCAGAGAGTTTGGGATTCTTGCCCAGTTTAGGATTAATGACAGCTGCCGCGTCAGGCAACAGGAAGTCGTCTCTCGCGTCTTGCAGTTGACCAGGGAGCACCGATCGGCGGCTATTCTCTCGGGACCGTCGTTCCGGTTCGTGGTGGTCAGTGATAATGACATCTATCCCTTCTTTTCTTGCGCACTCCGCAGCTGCAAAGGAGGTGATGCCGCAATCCACAGTGATAATGAGCTTCGCCCCTATCTTTTTTGCCACATCCACGCCAAACGCGTTAAAGCCATATCCGTGAATCATCCTGTTGGGGATAAAGTAATGGGCATCAAGACCCATTACTTTCAGGGCATGGACCATAATTGACGCAGCCGTCAATCCATCAGTATCATAATCTCCATGAACGAGCACCCTCTCGCTGTCCTTGATCGCGCCCTTGATCCTCTCCACCGCGAACTTCATATGGGGGATTTCGTAGGGATCAGTAAGTTTGACTAGTCCAGGGGTGAGGAAATCGGCAATGTCACCGGGGCTTTTGAATCCCCGCTTTACCAGGACCTGTGCAAGAACAGGGGATATGGATGCAGCCTTTGAAAGGTAGCGAATGTAGTCGGGGTTTACCCTGCTTATGAACCATCGCCTGTTCATACAAGGAAAGGCAAAGGACGCGAGGAAGCACCAGTTTCCGCCCTTCCACTAAGAGAAGTGTGAGGGAGGACTATTGAGGACCGCTGCTGACTACTTTTTCGCAAATGGCCTTTCCTTTCTCCAGAGCAGTACTATGGGACTTGCAACAAAGATGGAAGAATACGTGCCGATAATAACTCCAAGTATCATGGCAAGGGAAAAATCGTGGATCACCTCTCCTCCCAAAAAGAAGAGGGCAAATGAGGTGAGGAGCACAGTAAAGGAGGTGATAATTGTCCTGGAAAGCACCTCGTTGATACTGGCATTCATTACCGCCTCCACCGGTTCTTTGAGCCGTGTGCGGAGGTTCTCCCTTATCCTGTCGAACACCACCACTGTATCGGTAAGGGAATAACCTGCAATGGTGAGAAGCGCAGTGACAAGGATAAGGTTAATCTCCCGGCCAAGGAGATAAAATACCGCGAGGACTGCAAGGACATCATGGAATGTGGCGATAGTAGCACCAACCGCAAAATCGAATTTGAACCGAATTGCAATATAGATGAGTATCCCCAGCGTTGCCAAGGCAATTGCCTGGGCAGCATCCTGTCTCAATTTTCCTCCGACCTTGGGCCCGATGACCGTGGTGGAATCCACCACATACTTGTTATCAGGAAATTTTTTAGAGATGACTCCTGTGATGATGTCGGATACCTGTCCGAGCTGTTGCTCGCTTTTCTTCACCCTGATAAGTATCTTTTGTACAGCGGGGAGATCCTGGAGGTCAAAATCCCTGACGCCATCGTCTTCCAGGGCTTTTCTCACCGCATGAAGGTTTATGGATTTTTCGAACTTGAGCTGTATCGCGGTACCTCCCGCAAAGTCGATGCCAAGATTTGCCTTTCCGTTGGCGATCTGGACGATAGTGAAGATCCCGATAAGGGCGAGGATACCGGAAAATACGAACGCAAACTTCCTTTTTCCGAGGAAATCTATCCTTGTATTTTTTATGAGTTCTAACATCCTGCCTCCTATATGCTCAGCTTTTTGACCTCTTGCCTGCTGTTGATGAGGTCGAATATGGATTTTGTGCCGACAAGTGCGGTGAACAGATTTATGGCAACGCCGAGGCTCAGGGTTACCGCAAACCCTTTGATGGGTCCCGTACCGAACTGGAACAGGACCGCGGCAGTGATGAGTGTAGTCACGTGGGAGTCGAATATGGTCCAGAATGCCTTATCATATCCTGAATCTACGGCAGCCCTGGGAGTTTTTCCTGCCTTGAGTTCGTCTCGCATCCTCTCGAACATCAGGACGTTGGAGTCCACAGCCATACCGATGGCGAGGATGATCCCTGCAATGCCTGGCATGGTGAGGGTAGCGTTGAGAGACGCCATGGCACCGAGGAGGAGTACGATGTTCAGGACGAGGGCAAAATCCGCAATGACGCCGGAGAGCTTGTAATACATGATCATGAAGATAACCACAAGGATGGTCCCTATAATGCCCGCCATTTTGCCTGCCTCGATCGAGTCCGATCCGAGCGACGGGCCAACGGTGACGTTCTGGAGCATCTTTATGGGTGCGGGAAGTGCGCCTGCCCTGAGGACAATGGCAAGGTCCTTTGCCTCATCCATGGAGAACCTCCCTGTGATCTGTGCATTCCCTCCGCTTATCCTTTCCTGGATCACGGGTGCCGAATATACGCTTCCATCCAGGATGATGGCCATCCTCTTCTTTACATTGGCGCCGGTGATTTCTTCAAAGAGCTTGGCACCTGCAGCATTAAAGGTTAATGAGACATAAGGCTCGTTGAATCTCTGGTCGATGTTCACCTTTGCCTCGGTGAGGAGGTCACCTGTCATCATCGTCTGCTTTTTCAAAAGGACGGGACGTTTCGTCACCTCGCCGGTCTCTCTATTCACGACCCGCTCAAAAAGTATCTCATCTTCAGCCGGTATCTTGCCTGAGAATTGTGCAAGCAACGCTTCCTCTCCTCCCGCCTTGACCGATGCAGGAATCTCGGCAGCAACAGGCGAAGAATCATCTACCATCTTGAACTCAAGCTGTGCAGTCTTCCCTATGATCTCGATGGCGCGTTTCGGGTCTTTTATTCCGGGGAGCTGGACCACGATCTCATTGGCCGCCTGACGGTGAATGGTGGGCTCCGAGACGCCGAACTGGTCGATTCTGTTGCGGATGGTTTCCAATGCCTGATTTGCGGCATTATCCTTTATCCGCTCTGCCTCACGGTCCGAGAGCTTATACATAAGTTTTGTCCCAGTTTCCGCGGGGGTGAGTATGGGATAGCTCTCTTCTATGGCCTTTCTCATCTCCATGGCATTGGGGCTTACCATGATCAAAAGACCGTTCCTGCTCACCTCTGCAGTGAGCTTCTTTCTCGCCAATAGATCTCTTAAGGACTGGGCGATCCTCTCTGTAGTGATCTCAACCGCCCTGTCCCCTTCCACTTCAAACACAAGGTGAACGCCTCCCTGGAGATCGAGCCCGAGGGTTATGCCCTTATTGGGCATGGTATTCTTCCACCACTCAGGCATATACCGGAAAAGTGGTGTGTTGGGTAGAAAGAAGACAACCGCAAGGACAACGAAAATCCCGATAAGCACAAATCTCCAAAGAATGTTTTTCTTCATTATCTGTCCATAACCTCCTAAGTCATCCTAATAATATCCATGAAAAGTACTGAGTCTGCAGCAGAGAATCTCGCAGCCTTTTCTCCGCACGGCCATCCTTGCGACAAACATCTCAAAATGCTTTATCGCCAGGAAACTGCGTATGCCGGCCTCACTCTTCCTCCGACGGGGGTCTGATGGCTGCAATGTTTCCTTTCCCGAACTTAACCTTCACATTTTCGGCGATCTTGACCGTCACCGTATTAGTGCCCACACTCTCCACCACGCCATAAATCCCGCCTGAGGTGATCACCTTGTCCCCTTTTTTGATATTATCCAGCATCTGGCGATGTTCCTTTGCCCTTTTCTGCTGGGGTCTGATAAGGAGAAAATAAAAGATGACGAAGATTAGGACTAAGGGGAGCAGACTTGTAAGCATCGAACCAGGACCTCCTGCCTGTCCTGCCTGTGGAGCAGGTCCCATCGCATATGCCATATCTATAAACATGCCACACCTCCAAAAATTGGTTTATTATACTAAACATTTCTTCATATTTAATCAAGTTATATGCTTCAAAAAGTTACACGCGCCGTTCCGGAGCACTCATGTAATTCTCACGCAGCCAGAAATCACCTTTCCTCCCAAAAACCTGCAGCGTTGATAGGGCTAAACAACACGCCATCTCAAAGTGGTAAGACCCCGGACCATCCTTATTAAATCTCCTTAACAGGCGCAGCGACTTAGCCTTTCACGCTTCATACGGCAACTTCACGGCAGAATGAAGCGTATTCGAAATTCTTTTAACAACTAGTCACTTATAAACGTCAGTTTCGGATGAAACAGGGCGTAGCAATGGTTGAGTTCCCGCGATATGCCAAAAACTCAAGATTTCGGTGCTGAGATCACCATGTCTGTTGTATAATAAATCTATGGGTGATTCTGAACTTAAAGACAACGCCGAGCTTCTCTGTCCCGCGTGCGGGGCAGTGCTTACTTTTGAGAAACGCACGGAGGATGGGTGGAACTGCCAGTGCGGTGATTTCATCCCTGACGGCCTGGCAATAAACCCTTCTCAGGGCTGTTCCTGCCAGCACAAACAGAACTGTTCCTGGAGATAAAGAGGCTCCAGTTAAGGGACGATTTCACTCAAAGGCATCTTTGATGTGCTCAATCGTGTAGCTGTCTCCCTTCGTCTCTATGCTCAGGACATCAAACCGTGAGGGCATGTCGCGCCGGGAGTGTTTGAGATAGCTGAGGGCCACCTTTCTGAGCTTTTCTTGTTTTCTATGGGTCACTGCTTCAAAGGGATGGCCGAATGAATCATCTGTCCTCGTCTTCACCTCTACAAACACAAGGGTATCCCCATCCTCTGCAATGATATCCATCTCTCCGACCGGCGATTTGAAATTCCTCGAAACAATTCTATACCCCTTCTTTTTCAGAAATCTCACTGCAGTTTCTTCGCCCTCAATGCCCAGCCGCCTCATCGCCTTCAAGCTTTCCCAGGAGTTTCGGAATCCCCTCAATATCCTTAATGTCCTTCTGGCATAGTATCTTGAGAATCTCTCTGAATACCGAGAATTCCTCCCACTGCCCTCTCAGATGCTTCTGGATCGTTTTGCTGAGGTGTTCTCCCTTGACGTCCCAGTCCAGGAGAATCACTACCCTTTCAAACCTCTCCGAGATATCCTCGCAGAATTCGTAAAGATTGTTTCCGCTGTGGAGGATAATGACCTCACCGGCAAGACCGAGCTTTCTCAAGGCCATGGCATCCCTCTTGCCCTCAACGATCACAGGGACTTTCTTGTTCACCTCATAGAGCGCTTCAAGGACCTCCCTCAGTCTTGAGGCCCTTTCCATGTCTTCTAAGGTGGGTCCCAGCGCATGAACCTTGAATGGTCCTCGGTCCCTGTGGGGTTGTCTGCTGTGGGACTTTATCACTCTTGCCTCAAGAGAAACCTCTTATCCGATTTGGTCATGGGCTTTTGGACCTAGAGCGCATTGGTGATCTTTACAATCTCCTGAAGTTTTTGGGTAGCCCTGCCTGAATCAATGAGCTCGGACGCAAGGGAGACTGCTTCCATAAGATCCTTTGCCTTGTCAGCAACCACAAGGGCAGCCGCGCTGTTCATAAGCACCACATCCCTTTTGGGTCCCTTCTCGCCATTAAAAAGGGACAGGAATATCTTCGCATTCTCTTCCTTGTCACCCCCTGAAAGGCTTTGCACATCTGCCTTCCGGAAGCCGAA
>DASPUA010000196.1:0-3223 GCA_035623135.1 Thermodesulfovibrionales bacterium
AGGGAATAGGAACTGAGATTGTGGAGTAATATCCCATACCAGACATACGTCCAAGGGGAGAGGAGACCTTTGATGAGATATGCAATCCACTGCATTCCCCTCTTAGTCATCATACTGGCGGTCGGCTGTGCGAAGTCTTCACCACAGGTGGTAGAACTCAAGAAATATCCCATCGATAGTCTTGATGGCATCATTACCCAGTCCGGGGCAGAACTTGACAAAGACAACTCCAGTGACGGAAAGGGGTCTTTAAGGATTCAGGCAACAACACCCACAACCGTGAGATTATTTGAGGTCAGTGACATTGATGTGGAGAACGCACGGTTGACCTATCGGGCAAGGGTGCGTACAAAGGACGTGCAGGGCCAGGTATATCTTGAGATGTGGTGCCACTTTCCTGGCAAAGGAGAATTCTTCTCACGCGGTCTCCAGGATGCGGCCACAGGAACGACAAATTGGATGACTATGGAGACGCCCTTCTTCCTGAAGAAGGGCGAAAAACCCGACTTGGTGAAGCTCAACCTTGTGATAAACGGCGTGGGAACGGCCTGGATCGATGATGTCCGCCTCATAAAAGGGCCTCTGCAGTAACAGGGGAAGGTGTATTATTCTGGGCAGTGATGTCCGTGCGTTTCTAGTGCATGAGGATACTCCCGTGACCAGCCATTTCGTATATGCGGAAACATAAGACATTACGACGATTGGCAGTAGTGTGTGTTTCTCTGATTATGTGTACCTCCCTTGCCTGGTTTTTTTTCATGCCTGATATCCAGAAGCTCAAAAAAGAAAATCCAGGGAAGACCTCATTTATGGAATACAGGGAGAAGGAATGGGAAAAGAAGGGGAGAAAGTACACAATCCACCAGGAGTGGGTACCTATCTCAACAATATCGCCCTATCTTATGAAAGCCGTCCTCATCGCAGAGGATGATAAATTCTGGAAGCACGAAGGCTTTGATTATGAGGCAATACAGAAGGCCTTAGAGAAGGACATAAAGGCCAAGAGGTTCAAGCTTGGAGGAAGTACCATAAGTCAGCAGTTGGCAAAGAATCTCTATCTCTCTCCTGCCAGGAACCCGATAAGGAAAATTGCCGAAGCGGCCATTACGTGGAAGATGGAAAGGGTACTTTCCAAAAGAAGGATACTGGAACTCTATCTCAATGTGGTGGAATGGGGAGAGGGAATCTTCGGTGCAGAGGCTGCTTCTCGACACTATTTCGGAAAATCTTCGTCTGAACTCGCCCCTGAGGAGGCAGCCAGACTCGCCGCAGTACTTCCCAATCCGAGAAGGTATGACCCTGCGGGGAATCAGCGTTATGTGGCAAACCGCTCCAGCCTTATCTACAGCATTATGGTAAAAAGGGGGGTTGTCATCCCTGAATATGGTGAAGTCACAGAGGGGAATATTTCTTCTTCTGGCAATGACGGTAATGTCGAGCCGATCGAAAAGCTCAAGCCAGCAGACTAATTACATCCCGGGCAGGGAGGTTATATGGTGCCAGCGTATTTTATTCTGAGGTTTTGCGTGCATTGCATGCACTAGTGGCTATAAATATCATTGCTCATTTTTGTAAAACATCTGGGCAGTTGCAGGAAGAGGGAATTATTTATCTTGGGTGCCCAGATAGTCGCCAAGCATACCTCTGGTGTGCTCGTCCTCGTGACAATAGACACAGAGATTTTCCCAGTTGGAACCATCAGGAGGATTATTCCTGTGGTTGCCGTCTTTGTGATGAACAGTCAGGAGGTGACGGTCCTTGTATTCAAACTCCCTTCCACATTTGGCACAGATAAGGCCATGAATCTTGAGGGACTGCTCTCTGTAATCGCTTAACGGCATGCCGGCCTGCCTCAATTCCTTCACAATATCTTCCACACTCTTTCCGCTCTCTTTCCTCTGCGGGGATCTCTTTCTAAAAAATCTCTGACGATTATGTCCCATGCGGCTTCTCCTGATATCCTATGTGTCTTTATTGTTCATTCAAAACCTCTCGCACCTTGAGCAGAAGTTGCTTTGGTGGGACCGGCTTTGCAATGAAATGCAGTCCTTCCTCAAAAAATCCTCTTGTCTGGATAGTATTCGCAGTATAACCGCTTGTGAAGAGTACTCTTATCCCCGGGGCGATCTTCCTGATCTCATCATACGCCTCCCTGCCATTCTTTTTGGGCATTACCACGTCAAGGATGGCGAGCTGTATCCTCTCCTTGCTTTCTCTGACCTTATTTACCGCATCCTCTCCATCTACTGCTTCTATCACCGCATATCCGGACTCCTCAAGTATTTTCTTCGTCAGATTTCTCACCCCTGAATCGTCCTCTGCCAGGAGTATGGTTTCAAAACCGTTCAAGAAAGGTATGGATTCCTGAATATGTGCCCTTTTGATTTCAGGCGTTATTCGTGGCAGGTAGAGCTTAAATGTGGTTCCCTTTCCTGGCTCACTGTACACATTGATGTATCCGTCATGCTGCTTCATTATGCCGTAGGCAATGGAGAGCCCGAGCCCTGTTCCCTTCCCTATCTCTTTTGTGGTAAAAAAAGGCTCAAATATCCTTAGCCGTATGTGTTCAGCCATCCCTGTGCCTGTGTCACTCAACGCAATCACCGCATACCTCCCCGGCTTCCCGTACCCGTGCGTCTTTGCGTATTCCTCATCAAGCTCTGTACCCATTGTCTCGATGGTGAGGGTCCCCCCCTCGGGCATGGAATCCCTCGCATTGGTGGCAAGGTTCATCAGGACCTGTTCTATCTGTGCCGTGTCTACCATGACCATGAGTGGTTCATCGGCAGGGACCGTTTTTAATTCGATGTCTTCTCCCATTATCCTTAAGAGGAGCTGTTCCATCTTCCTGATGATCTCGTACAGATCCATCGGCTTGGGATTGATGATTTGTTTCCTGCTAAAGGCGAGAAGGCGCTGGGTGAGCTGTGCCCCGCGTTCCGCTGAGGCGAGGATATGCTCTACATTCATTGCCAGTGGGGTATCCGCCTCAAGCTTCATTTGCAGGATGCTCCCATACCCTATGATCGCGGTAAGGATATTATTGAAGTCATGGGCAATGCCTCCTGCAAAGGTCCCCACCGCCTCCATCTTCTGTGCCTGTCTGAGTTGCTCCTCAAGCTTCCTCCGTTCGGTGATGTCCCGGGTGATGACGAGCATCGCGATGATTTCGTTCTTGTCATTGCGGAGCGGAACAGCCCGCGAATCAAACCAGAGGGTTCGC
>DASPUA010000197.1:0-3677 GCA_035623135.1 Thermodesulfovibrionales bacterium
ATCGCCTCAAGATATTCCCTCCTCGAAAATGGACTCATAATAGCCCCTCCTTTCAGGGCACTTTCGTCGGTAACATCTATTATGAGTCAACGTTCTTCCCAGTCTTTTCGCCAGGTAACATTTTTTATGAGTCAATTCGCATCCCTCTTGTCCCTTGACTTTCTCCAAATTATAATTATAAGTTAGGGTAATTGTATGCGAAGAAGAATCACATTTTCGGTTGTCTTAAGCATATTCGCCATCCTCATCGCCCTTGGCATCATCAGCTATCTCAGTGTGCATGATAGCATCCAGCGGTCTTTACAAAGCCGTCTCACCCTTGCAAATATTATCGGGAAATACTTTGATTATATTCTTGAGACCAACCTCACACGCCTCTATGATATCTCCATTTCCGGCAAAATAGACTTTAGGAACAATGACCGGGAAACGGAAAAAAAAGCGCTTAAGACCGCATATGAATACTCCATTTTTACCGACAGGATTTTTCTCACTGACCTCCAGGGAAACGTCATGATGACCTATCCGCACCAGGAAGGGGGAACGGTGAATCTGTTAAACATCCCCTACGTGAGCAAGACCCTCTCGGAAGGCAAACCGGTGATCTCTGATGTCTATACCATCGAGCCTACGCAGAGAAAGGTCATTTTTGCCCTTGTTCCTTTAAAAAGCAAGGAGGGAACTATCATCGGTATTGCAGGAGGAGAGATCAATCCGACGAGTTATATATTCACCCAGGTTATCAAGTCCATATATGCCGGCCCAAGTACAAATATAGAACTTGTGGACAGCCATGGTACGATTATCGCTTCCAATGATCCGAAACGAATCCTTACGTCCAGCGACCATAACAGATTTCTGGGAAACCTCATTACCCAAAAGAAAAGCTCTGTGGGTACCTGTCACCGATGCCACTCCGAGGAAGCCCCCCACGCCACAAGGACCAATGATATGCTCGCCTTTGCTCCCCTTTCTATTGCCCCATGGGGTATTTCGGTGAGAGAGCCTCAGGAAATCGTCTTTTCTCCCTCGGCCACCCTGAGGAGGGGGTTCTTCATTCTCAGTGTGGTCTCTGTGATCACCGCACTGCTTCTCGGAATAGGCTTGAGCAGGGGGATTGTGAGGCCGGTACAATCCCTTATCACAGCAACTCAGCGAATTGCGAAGGGAGATCTCTCGGAGCCCGTCACGGTATCCAGCAGGGATGAGATCGGAATCCTTGCCAAGAGCTTCGATATCATGAGAATGAGGCTCTCAGCCTCCCTTGAGAGCATCCGGAGGCATAACATTGAACTTGAACATCGAGTCCGGGAAAGAACTCAGCAGATTCGGCAGAGCCGCCAGAAGGTGGAGAGCCTGCTCAAAAAAGTTATCTCCTCCCAGGAAGAAGAGAGAAAGAGGATCGCGCGCGGACTCCATGATGAAATCCTGCAGGACTTGTCAGCGTTTCTTATAAAACTGGATATCTGCAAGCTTTACCCTGAACAGCTTACCACGGAAAAGATGGAAGAGATGAGGGCCATTGCATTAAAGAGCCTCGATGACATCCATCATGTTATCCAGAACCTGAGGCCGTCGGTCCTTGACGATCTGGGACTTGGTGCCGCCGTCAAGTGGCTTCTGGACAAAAACTTGAGCGAAAGGGGAATTCAGTACTATCTCACTACAGATGCGGAAATGGATGAAAGATTTGATCCGCGTGTTGAAATCACACTGTTTAGAATCATCCAGGAGGCAATCATTAATATCGCACGACATGCGAAGGCAGAGAATGTTATTGTGGTACTGAGGACACAGGACCATTCGGTCTGTGTCGATATAGAAGATGATGGGGAAGGATTTGATGTCCATTCCATGTTACGATATACCAGCGATGGCGGACGAGGGCTCGGACTCTTGGGAATGAAGGAGAGGATATCCCTCCTTGATGGAAAATTGGAAATATGTTCAGCTCCCGGGAGCGGAACAAAAATAAGTGTGAGGGTTCCCTTGGGAAGCCCTCTCGAGGGGGAAAATGTCTAAGATACGGGTATTGATTGCTGATGACCATACGCTGGTAAGGGAGGGAATCACTGCGTTTTTGAAACTGTGTGACGACATAGAGGTCATTGCAGAGGCATCTGATGGCCTTGAAGCAATCGAGAAGGTGAAGAAATTCACCCCTGACGTGGTTCTTATGGATATCGCCATGCCGAAGCTCGGAGGTCTGGAAGCAACCATCGAGATCAAGAAAATGAATCCGGATATTAAAATACTCGTGCTCACTCAATATGACGACAAGGAGTACATCTCGCGTTTTCTCAAAGCAGGGGTTTCGGGATATCTCCTTAAGAAGGCAGTGGGGAGCGAACTCGTCTCAGCAATACGGGCAGTAAGCAAAAATGAGGTTTATCTCTTTTCCTCCATAGCATCAAAAGTGGTTGCAGGATACTTGGGCAAGGACAAAGAAGCAGCAATGGAAGATCCTTATGAGAAACTGACCGACAGGGAGAAGCAGGTCCTCAAACTCGTGGCTGAGGGGCATACGCATAAAGAGATCGGCGATATGCTCTCCATCAGTACAAAGACCGTCATTGCACACCAGACCAACATCACCGAAAAGCTTGGCATCAGCACAAGGGCAGGGCTTGTCAAATTTGCCATTCAGAGAGGCATCATAAAAATAGACTGAGGGGATAACAGCTCTCACACATCGTTCATTGCCGACAGGGTTCCTGAAGGCAACGGACCCTTTCTGACACATCTGGCGATCATTAAAATTGTATAATATGGCATGAGGGGTGCATATTCAGAAAAGCATTATTCCGAGGTGACGGGAAAGCTCCACATGCCCTGTCCTTATCGAGAAAGCACGGGCATCAGGGTACATGTAGTAATAAAAGGAGGTTTTTGCTACCGTTCAGAACACTGTATGGTGATCAAGTGCAAGTTCAATCGCCTTCAGTCAGACACCGCGTGCCTGCTCTCATTAACCTGGTAGACAAGAACCTTTTTTCAGGCCTGTGTCACGCATCTATAAAATTACGCCTCGTCTCCTTTTGTAAGGAAGGAGAAAAGCCTGGCGAGCATCACACCGAATACCCCTCCCACCAGCGCACCAAATGAGCCAATAAGACCTACCACAATCGCCACACCCAGGAGCACCACTGCCGAGTTTATCCCAAAGGTCTTTCCGGTGAGGGCTCCGAGGTCATGAGCAACCGCTTCCCTCCAGCCACTTCCAAGGGCGCCGCCAAGGACGAGATCCATGCTCAGCGCAATAATTAGTCCCAGAATTCCCCCGCACAGGGATCCGATATAAAATCCCTTCTTCACTCCTCTATTCCGTATTTCTTCAGTTTTCTGTAGAGTGTAGCGAGATCAATGCCCAGCGCCTTTGCGGTTTCTTCCTTGCTGTTACTTTGCGAATGATACATATTCAGTAAGAGGTTTTTCTCATATTCTGAGAGAGAGTGCTTCAGGGATGACGTCTCTCCCTGTCCCACGAGAGCGGACTCCTCACGTTTCAGCTTTTCCGGAAAATCCGCAGCGGTAATGTAATCTCCCTGGCAGAGCACCACCGCCCTCTCGATCACATTCCTCAGTTCCCTCGCATTCCCTGGCCAGGGATAGTGCATCAGATTCCCCATGGCTTTACTCTCCACTCCCTTTATCGGTTTCTTGTTCTCTTCAGAAAA
>DASPUA010000198.1:0-4387 GCA_035623135.1 Thermodesulfovibrionales bacterium
TTTTTGTTTTTATGAAGCTCACAAACTAGGTTATCAACTAATTCTTTGGATGGACGCATCCCTTATTATTAAACATCCCATTGAACCCCTCTTTGAACTAATTGAAAGGGATGGCTATCTCATTTTTCGGGAAGACCATTCCGTTGGGAAATATTGCAAGGATGAGGCTCTGAACCCTCTTGGGATAACGAGAGAAGAGTCCTTCAGTATGCCGAGTTGTTTCGCAGGCCTGCTTGGACTGAATCTGGCCGATCAGCGTTCAATGGAATTCTTACGCCAATGGAAAGAAAGGGCATGTGATGGAATTACTTTTGCAGGGCCAAAGTGGAGCGGCGTTCAAGGCTGCCCTCAAACAGCATCCCAGGATCCACGCGTCCACGGACATCGCCACGATCAAACGGCTGCGAGCGTGATTGCTCTTAAACTGGGTATGGACAGATGGAAATCAAAGAAACTCTTTCACGAATTCTTCGAGCTGGACAGGGTCTTTGTAAGAATATTACAAGAACAAACATCGTTTACCAAGATCAGAACACATCTTAATATTCTACGAGAGAAGGGGATAAAACAGTACTTTCAATATGCCTACGATTACAGGCAAAAACAGATTGTGGGCTGGATCAAAAAGAAATCCTCAGGTTCTTAATATGCCTGTTCCTGCGACTTTGCAGTGTTGCAGGCAGTCCAGATATCCACTTATTCGTCAAGTATGATTGCGGCGCCCAGGATGCAACCCGCATTGATGTGCAAAGCCTTCCCCGCTCTAAAGCTCCACGGAGTAACTGACTAGATCTTCTTTGAATTCCTACAATATGTTGTTATTAAAGCTGTTAATACCAGACATCATTTAAGTCAAAACCTTCCTAAGAAGTCTGATTGGTAGATCCCTACCAGGTAGACGCTGCAGTAGACCTTCGGGTCTGTATGTAGGGCATGATACACAAAAACGGTAAGACTTAGGAACATGTTCGTTGAGATAATAGTTAAGTTGTTCTTTAGTAACGGTAAAAAGATTAAAGAGAGGTTTTTCCATTTCTTGAAGAAAGCAGAAAAACCCGTCGCCGTTATTGTGCAACATGAAGTACTGCACCAGGTGACGACAGGGTGCTGAGATGTCATTCACAAACGGCAGGGGTGCCATACAGTGATGAACTTCTGAAAAGGAGATATGCAGATTCAAACGGTCCTGCAATGCAAGGATGCGATGCCTTGTGCGGTCACTGCAGTAAGAGGCCATGACATTTACATTCAGTGAAAGGCCTGATTCGATTATTGCAGGAGCAAGGGCCTCCAGGACATCGATATTCTTGTGCTCATCGTCACAACCAACCTCGAGTCGATCAAAGAGCTCAAGCACGGTCCTGTATGTCCTCGGATATCTTCCAAAAGAACGCGAAAGCGGGATAAGGTTTGTACTGAGCGCCAACAGTACGTGGTCTTTGAAACGTTCCTTTAAGAAATCGCAAATCTCAAGAAAACGAGGATGAATAGTCGGTTCACCCCCGCTGATCCCAATCCATTGGAAAGCGGGCTTCTCTATCATACCGAAGAAATAACTCAGATCCTTGGGTTCAAGAAGATGACGATCGTTATGAAAAGGGCAAAATACGCATTTATTTACACAGACACCGTTGATCTTAAGCCTCACGATCGAGGCCCTGGCAGAAAGAATCGATGACAGATGAGACAAGAGGGACTTATATTCCTTACGCATATGAGTGGGAAAAAATGCTCGACGAAGGTAAATTCACAATACCTGATATTCGTCCAGTGGTATCTGCTAAATTGTGCATGCCACAAAAAGAAACTATTTCTCACGATAAGGACGATTGCACATCATCCCAGCACTTGTGCTGATTTTTCCTATTTAATTGTTTTATTATATTAAAATTTCTTATATCAATTCAACTATCTTATGGGGATGCGCAGCATATGAAAATAGCCTACATTTTTCATTTGAGCGACACTCACGAATGCGGTGTATATAAAAAAATCATCGGCCAGTCACGACAATGGATCAGATATGGCGCACAAGTTGCTTTCTTTGTGCTGACCAAAAAGGGAGGAAAAGAGTTTTTCGAAAAAAATGACGCTGGAATTCCGGTCTTTGTACACGAATACGGGGGACTCGCGGAAAGATTCAGAAAACTATCGCGACTTCATCAGCATGCACTCAAATATTCGGCGAATATCATCTATTACCGCTATGATCTTTATCATCCCTCTTATGAAAGAATGGCAAGAGAGATTCCGGTAATCGTAGAGGTAAACTCTGATGATATTGCGGAATTCCGCTTAGGGAGTCGTTTCCGGAGTTGGTATAACCGCCTTACCAGAAATAACATCCTTTTATATGCAAAAGGTCTTGTTTTTGAGTCGCAACAACTTGCCGGGCTGCCACATTTCTCACATTTCGACAAACCATATCTTGTGATGGGTAACAGTATAGACCTGGAGCAATTTCGACATTTTCCTGCCCCCAGCAATCCTGCTCCCGTCATAGCCTTCATGGGATCGGCTCGCCAACCCTGGCATGGTGTTGAAAAAATCCTATGGCTTGCCCACCATTTTAAGAAATGGCGATTCTACTTGATCGGTCCTGACCCGGAAGAATTCAAAGACATACCCTCGAACGTTCGCCTTCACGGCTTTCTGCAACAGTCCCAGTATGAATCGCTCCTTGCGTTGGCAGACGTAGCGATAGGGCCACTTTCGTTATACTTAATAGGGAAGGAAGAGTCGTCTCCTCTGAAGGTCAGAGAATACCTTGCGGGCGGGATACCAACTATCATAGGATATCGAGACTCCGACTTTCCTCAGGGAGCTCCGTTCTTACTCCAGATTGAAAATCGACCCAATAATGTCACGAGCAGCGTTGCAAAAATAGAGGAATTTGTGACCGCATGGCAATATAAAAGAGTGTCGCGTGAGGACATATCTTTCTTGGATGCCAAAGTTAAGGAAAAAAAACGTTTCAATTTCATCAGTCATTTCAACATGAGCAAGGAGTAAGGGCCTGTCTGTTAACTGCTACGGTTGAAAAAGTTTCTCGATAGGCCCGCATTTTTTGTAAGCTTGACCTTAAGGGATGCGAGGGGATTGACGAGGTCGAATTGCAGAAAAGATGAAAGGACCACCAGAAAATAGATGATCTTCTGCTTTAAAGAAGAGTCTTTCTCCAAGAACTTTCTAAACGCAGCCTTGGCCTCCTTAAATTTGCCGCAACTAAGCGCAACTATTGCTCTGGTGTAGTAGGATGCATAAGGATTTAGCCTCTTCCAATGTTCTTCAAGAACATCCCTGTCATAAGAAAAACCGAGGTCAATAAGTTTCTGGCTGTTCGACATAACAAATTCTCTGAGAAAAGTGAACCCGGACTCCATAAGAGCCTCATAACCGGCATAACTGGTAGATGACAAGTGCAATCTCCTATATCCTAGGCAGAGAGGATTTGCTGCAAATGTTCCCTCCAGAGACAACCTCGTCCAGGTTGGATAGTCTTGCCATAAGCCTTTTGCCTCTACAAAACCCCCGATGCTTAATAGTGCTTCCTTATCCAGCATAACCGTTGAGTTCGCCACAAAGTTGCTCCTTTGTAGTAAGAAGAGTTTCAATGAAGATCCTACTGGATCATTGTTTGCCACATGGGGATCTGCAGGCAACGCTATATATTGCACCATGTTGCCATTCTCATTGATCACAAAGCATTCTCCATAACTGAGAACAATATCGGGCGAATCAAAGTTCTTAACCTGCACCTGAATTTTGTAGTCTGGCCAATAGTCGTCGCTATCAAGCATCGCTATGAGCTTACCGCTCGACATAGAGAGAGCTTTATTAAAGGTCTTCACGAGATGGTAAGGACCCATATTTTCCTGGAAAACATATCTTATTCTGACGTCCCTCACATCCATTATAATATTGCGTGTGTTATCCGTTGAACCATCATCGAATATTATCCATTCCCAGTTTTCATATGTTTGATTTAGGACACCGCGAATCGTCTCTTTGATGTAAGACTCCCGGTTAAAGACCGGGGTTATGATGCTGACAAGAGGGCTGGTGTGCATGAGCCTTTCAGGAAAATGTTTTCCTCATGCGTTCCGGTATCGCCACAAGGGGATATACTTAATCCGTTCGTCAAGCCTGGCACTGTCGATTATTCTCCAGCAGTCTAGGATAGCAAGTGGAGAAACCGGTATAAACCCCTCTACCGCTTCCTTGAACTCGCGGCTGCGCAGTGTGACTACGCATAATCCTGCCTGCTGCAGGCATTGTGCAGCGGAAGGGACAAAGTCAATGGTGTTCCCAAATATGGATTTGGCACTCTCAAGCGCGAGGGGATCATATGCCACGACAGATACACCGTTTTTCAAAAGCGTCCTGA
>DASPUA010000199.1:0-10320 GCA_035623135.1 Thermodesulfovibrionales bacterium
CTGCTGGGCAAGCTGGTGCACCTGATGGTCGCTCAGCTGGTCAAGTCTTGCCCTGACCTCTTCAGCAGTGAACCCAAGGTTCTCCAGCCGCTCCTTCACCACCTTCATCTCCAGCACCCTCTGTATTTCCATAAGGTCAGCAGCCCTCTCAAGAGGAGAAGAAGCGATGAGAGCAGACGGTGCCATTGCTGCATCCACTCTTGGCGCAATGCCTATAATAAACATGGCAAAAACCAGATACCAAGATATCTGTCTTAAGAAAGGTATCCTCATTCCGTTCACCTCCTTCCCTGCTCTGGCTTCCAGAATATTTCCTGTATTATACATAAATCCTGCGAGACCTGTTCCCCAGCACGGTCAGTACCTCATAAGGAATTGTCGCTGCCTTTCCCGCCATCTCCCAGGCACTCACCTCCTGGCTGCCCTCAGTACCGAGGAGTATCGCTTCTTCGCCTTCCTCCACCTCTTCAATCCCTGTAACATCCGCCATGGTTAAATCCATACACACCCTCCCCACTACCGGCGCCCTCTTCCCCTTCACAATAACATCTATGGCATTCGAGAAATGCCTGCTGTATCCATCAGCATAACCTACTGACAACACTGCGATCACACTCTCCCTGGCGGTAATAAAGGTCCTTCCATAGCTGACCGGGGTTCCCTTCTGCAATTTTCTCAGGGACAGTATCTTTGCCTTGACCCTCATCGCAGGCTTAAGAGTGTTTTCGGAAAAGTGCACGCCTTTGTCACCAAAGGGAGAATATCCATACAGCATAAGACCGGGCCTCACCGCGTCAAAATATGCGTCAGGCAAGGATATCGTTGCCGCACTGTTGGCCATATGGCAGAGAAGGGGCCTGCCTGTTTCTCTTGTAATTAACTCCCTTGTCTCATGAAACCTCCTTATCTGCGCAATAGCAAACGACTTGTCAGAAATATCGGAATCTGAGAAATGGCTCATAAGGCCTCGAACATTCAGACACCCTGTTTTGGAGATGCCCACAACCTTTTCTATCTCATTCTTGCCACAAAAGCCAAGCCTCCCCATTCCTGTGTCAATCTTGAGATGAACATCCAGAGCGGTCTTTCTTTTCCCAGCCTCCTCTGACAATCTTCTTGCTGTCTGGAGATCATGGATCACGGGGATAAGACGGTACTCAAAAAAGGCAGCGGAGTCATATTTGTCAAACAGGACGAGGATAGGTAAACGGATACCCGCGTCTCTAAGTTTCACCCCTTCATCGATAAATGCTACTGCGAGGAATGCGACACCCTCATTTTCAAGCCTTCTTGAGACCTCGGCAACACCATGTCCGTAGGCATCTGCCTTCACCACCGCAATAACAGGCCTGTCCCTGGTAATCGCTTTCACGATACCAAGGTTATACGCTATGGCATTAAGGTCTATTTCTGCAACAGCCCCCCTAATCACTTCCTGATTCATGGCGGAAACAGCGGTTCCCCCGTGGACTCCTCATCACCTTTGGATTTCCCACGCCGGTCCCCAAACCTTTACGACTTCCCGGATTCCGCACCTTTCTCTTCTTTCTTCTCGTCCACAGACTTTTTGGGCGTGACGTCTATCTCATCAGGTTCGGATGTCGCCCTCTTGAAGTTCCTGATGGCCTGACCAATTCCCTTACCGATTTCAGGCAACCGTGAAGCACCAAAGAGAACGAGAACAATGATCAGGATGACAAGGAGTTCCTGCATTCCTAAACCAAACATGTCTTCCCTCCAATCCTTTCATAATCTTCCATGGTATTTATGTTTACAAAGGAAGCACCCTTCGGATCCTCGGCCCTCACTTCCTGGTCCGTAAGATACTGCACGTTCAAATCTTCCAGCATTGCAATCAGCCCCTTTCTGCCGTTCTGGAGCATGTCCTCAATGGTTGGCAATACTCTTCGTGTGTAAATGCCAAAGAGAGGCTCTGTTTTCCCTTCAAAGACAGGAATGACCGCATCAACATGTGCATCTCGTGCCATTTTGCCCCTAAAGGACTCAACCATGTAACGTACGAGTTTCCCACTCACAAACGGCATATCGCAGGCAACCACAAAAACCGAATCTTCTCCTGTTGCAGCAAGAACAGACAATATCCCTATAATCGGTCCCTTGTCCTGCGTGATGTCTCCGATGAGGGGAAGGCCGAAACAGAAATATTTCTCTGGCATATTTGTGCTTATTACTGTTTTCCCGAGGATCCGGGTGAGCGTGTCTATGCTTCGCTCGATAATCGCTTTCCCTTCAACGCTCAAAAAACCCTTAAGGGCAGGGATCCTCCTGTTCTCACCGCCTGCGAGGATTACTCCGATCAAAAGACCTCCTCGGATTCGTGATACTCCGTATCTGTATGGGACACAAATCTCGTGCAATGGGAGAGAAAGGTGAGATGCACAGTACTCGTGGGGCCATTGCGCTGCTTTGCGATGATCACTTCCGCCCTGTCAGAGGTATTTTCCTTGTTATAGACCCTGTCCCTATAGAGGAAGATTATCACATCTGCATCCTGCTCAATGGCGCCTGATTCCCTGAGGTCGGCCAGGGTGGGCCTCCTGTCGTGCCTCTGCTCTACACCTCTGTTAAGCTGGCTCAACGCAATTACAGGGACCCTTAATTCCTTTGCCAGCCCCTTAAGGGAACGGGATATTTCTGATATCTCCTGCTCCCGCCTTTCAAACCCGCCCCTGCTCCGCATCAGCTGCAGATAATCGACGATTACAAGGCTTAATCCTCCATGCTCCATCTTTAGACGTCTTGCCTTTGCCCGCATCTCAAGAACCGTGGTGCTGGAGGAGTCGTCTATAAAGATGGGCGCCTCGGCGAGCTTTCCCGCAGCGCTGGTTAACTTATGCCAGTCCTCCTTCCTGATGAACCCCTTCCTCACACTGTTTGAATCCACCATTGCCTCGGCACAGAGCATCCTCAATGCGAGCTGCTCCTTTGACATTTCAAGACTGAAGATCGCAACCGGCTCCCTCATCTCCAGCCCCACATGCTGGGCGATGTTGAGGCCAAGGGCTGTCTTGCCCATGGAAGGTCTTCCGCCGATCACAACGAGATCACCCGGCTGAAAGCCCGTAGTGAGTGCATCCAGGTCACCAAATCCCGAGGGAACGCCGGTGATGGCTTCTTTCTTGTCATAGAGATGCTCGATCATCTCAAAACTGCTCTTTATCACATCTTTAAGGGTGTAAAAAGATGTCTTTGTCCTTTTATCGGAAATATCAAAGATTATTCTCTCCGCATGATCCACCATTTCATCAGCCTCGAGCGAGGATTCGTACACCCGCGCAGCGATTTCGGTGGCAGACATGAGGAGCGCCCTGAGAAGGGCCTTTTCCTTCACAATCTTTGAATGGTATCTCACATTGGCAGAGGTGGGGACCTGAGTCACGAGACTTGAAAGATACGTGACTCCACCCACCGCGTCCAGGTCGTTGCCTCTCTTGAGGGCATCAGTTACGGTGATGAGGTCAATCGCCTCGTTCCTATCGAACAGGTCAAGCATGACATTGAATATCCTCCGGTGAGATTCCCTGTAGAAGTCTTCAGGGGAGAGAATTTCAAGGGCCTTGGTTAGGGCCTCGTTCTCCAGGAGGATGGCGCCAAGGATGGATTGCTCGGCCTCGATATTTTGCGGAGGAATCTTGTCAAGGGCTAAATCGGAATCCCTCATTTTTCCACCAATGCAGAACGGAACATGAAACTTCCAGACAATTTAACAATCAAACGGTCTGGGCCGCATGACGCGGATACGCACATGTTCTTGGCGTAATGTCATTCCGCCACCACCTGAACATTCAAATTAGTCGTGAGTTCAGAATGAATCTTTATATGTATGGAATAGGAACCCAGTCTCTTGATGGGCTCATCAAGGACAATCTTTTTCCTCTCAATCTCAATTCCTTCCTTCTTGAGTGCTTCCGCGATATCCATGGTAGTAATGGAACCGAAGAGCTTTTCCTCTTCTCCTGCCTTTGCATGCAGGGTGAGGGTTAGGGAAGATACCTTCTCGGAGAGTTGCTGCGCCGCGCCCTTGATTTTCTTTGCCTTCTCCTCTATCTTCTTCTTTTCATGTGCCAAGGCCCTGACATTCTTGATATTCGCTTCAACTGCAAGCTTCTTAGGGATAAGGAAATTCCTTGCGTACCCCTCTGCAACGTCCACTACCTCGCCTATTTTCCCAAGATTCTTCACTTCTTCGTGAAGGATTACTTTCATTCCGTCAACCTCCTCCTCTGCCATAAAAAGTGGGGCTGCATGCCCTGGAGTACTTCAGATGGTATCCACTCACCAGCAATGGCTTAGTATAGCATAATTCTCCGTCAATATCGCAATTCTCCGATTGACCGTACCTGTTGAAAGGTCGCGCAGACAGTAAGACCGCGAAGCGACGCAGGAAACCAGAAAGGATACTCCTTAGAGACTGTTGGCCTGGGACTGGGGGCCTTCCGGAGCGGTCTGCCTCTGGGGATTGATGATCCATATTGTCCCGAAATCCCTCTCCTGATACGCCCTCGCAAGCCCTAACCTCAACACCTCCAAGAGTGCCACAAAGGTGACGATCAAATAGGTCCTCGATCCCTTGCCTTGGAAGAGCTCTTCAAACTGTATGGCGTCTTGTTTCTCGATCATTTCCACAATAAAGGAGATTCTGTCTTTCACCGTGAGAGTCTCCCTTGTGATATTCGCGACCTCAGGTGAAGCCTTATCCAGCAGGTTTTTAAAAGCTCCCAGAAGGTCAAAGAGGCTCAGGTCGAAGAGGTCAAGCTCTCCTTCACCCTCGAGGGGTTCTCCCCCTTCAAAGAGCCCTTCTCTCTGCTTCCCGTAGCGGCCTTTTCTGTGAAATATGTTGCTCCATTCGCCCTCCCTCTCCCTGAGGGCGAGGGACGCCTCCTTGAATGCCTGATACTCGATAAGCCTCTGAACCAGCTCAAACCTGGGGTCTTCCGGCTCCTCTCCCGCCACTTCCTCCACAGGGAGAAGCATCCTGGATTTGATGTGAATCAGCGTTGCCGCCATGAGAAGGAATTCACCCGCGATATCAAGGTTAAGTTCCTTCATCATCTCTATGAATTCAAGGTACTGACGGGTAATGAGGGCGATGGGAATGTCATAAATATTCACCTTGTTCTCGTTTATGAGATGGAGAAGGAGGTCCAGGGGCCCTTCAAAAACAGGAAGTTTTATGCTGTAGACTTCTTCCATAGGACGTGGTGCTCGTATAATAAACCATGTCGTCTGCAAAAGTCATTACGTGACTCATGCTGATTTTCTGCCGGAGGCCACCTTCACGGCTGGGTATATGATATGTCCACAGGGGAGATAAGAATCATGAAGACCGAACGTCCACTCAAGACTTAAATGGCCGCACAAACTGCCCTGTGCTCACACATGGGAAAGATTATCTTTAACAATATCGGATGGTGCTTGTCCTTGCGATTCTCAAAAAAAATGGGTTAGCGTCTCGAAACAGACCCGATAAGTTGTATGAGTCCCAATAGTATCCCCACAGGTGTCGGAGGACATCCCGGGACGTGGCAGTCAACAGGCACCACATTCGCTACACCGTTGGCAACCGCATAACTGCTCCTATAAATACCTCCGTTCACTGCACAGTCACCGCATGCGATGACAAGCCTCGGTTCGGGTGTTGCAAGGTATGTCTTTTTCAGGGCCAGCTCCATCTGTCTCGAAACAGGACCGCTCACCAGCAGGGCATCCGCATGTCTCGGCGACGCAACGAAATCAATACCAAATCTCTGGATGTCATAGACCGGATTCGTGAGGGCTGTGCATTCCCACTCGCAGGCATTGCATGAACCCGCATCCACCTGCCGTATTCTCAGAGATCTTCCGAAAACGCCATCGATCTTCCTTTTTAGGTCAATGATAAGCGCGACATGCTCAGGAGACACGATAAAACCTTCGGGGAATGATATTGCCTCCCTTTTCCTTACCATATTTCTTAGTATTTCTTTAATCATCAGTGTTCGCCGTCTCCTTACATGTCACATCCTGAGTACGAAAGGTTGAAACTCTTGTTACAGAGCGGGAAATCAGGCACTATATTGCCGTGTACTGCGAAGGGGACTGCAGGCCAGTTGCAGAAAGAGGGGGACCTCAGTTTCACCCTCAGAGGGTTTCCATCGCTCCCTGACATCACCCAGTAAAAAACCGACCCCCTTGCTGTCTCAGTGTAACCGAGGGCAGACGCATAGGGGGGAATATCTCTCATCTTCGCTGTCAGTATGCCTTTATAATTTTTTTCGAGGAGTGCGTGAATCATGGCTATGGAACACTCAGCCTCTTCGGCCCTGATCATCATTCTCCCAAACACATCGCCCCGCGCCATGGTGTGCGCTTCAAATTCAAGCCTGTCATAAAGGAGATGGGGGTGTACCTTTCTTATATCATCATTCACCCCTGAAGCCCGTGCAGCCACGCCGGTAACCCCGAGTTTGACTGCGATCTCCTTGGAGAGCCTTCCTGTGTTTTCGAGGCGTTCAACATGAGACACTGTGCCAAGGAGGAATTTCATAAACTCCTTGTATTCCTTTGTGACAAAGTCCAGCGTCATCAAAATATCATCGGCATGCGAGAAGAGGTCCCTCGTGACTCCTCCCACGGAATTCATCCCTCTCAGGTATCTGCTCCCTGAGATCCTCTCGTTGAGTTGCAGGAGTCGCTCCTTGATAACCGCACCCTTTGCGTATCCCGCAGCAAACCCGGTGCCTGCACACATGTTCCCGATATCCCCTATATGGTTATATAGTCTTTCCAGTTCCAGTGCGAGGGTTCTTACGGCCATCGCCTTTTCTGTAATTTCTACCCCCGCCATCCGTTCCACAGCCGTACAGTATGCAACAGAATGGGAGAAAGAGGACGTACCTGAAACCCTTTCCGAGAGGCTCACCCCTTTGGCAAACCCGAGGGTCTCAAAGAGCTTTTCTGTGCCTTTGTGAGTATAGAAAAGCCGGGGCTCCAGAAAAAAAATGGTTTCCCCCACTGCACTGAATCTGAAATGGCCCGGCTCGATGATCCCTGCGTGCACAGGTCCCACCGGGATCTCGTAAACCCCTTCACCCTCCACTTTCATAAAATGATAGGGTTCTTTCTGAGCAGTCCCCTCTCCCCACTCCTTCAGATCAGCTTCGCTCATGCTCCAGTCCTTCCTCAGTGGATGGGAATCCTTTGGAAAGGAATCGTGGAAGACAAGCCTTCTGAGGTCAGGATGTCCCTTGGGGGTGAGGCCGAACATATCCTGTATCTCACGCTCATACCAGTGGGCGGCAGGGATTTCCGGGGTAATGGAGGAGAAGGTCAAGTCGTCTTCGTTTAGTGAAAGAACCACAATGTCAAAACGATCAGCGCCGGGGACAGAAAACACTACATATACATTGAAGGCCCCTTCCGTCTTTCTCTCATCCGTTGCAAACATAAGGCGAAGAATTGTGCGCTCTTTTACGTAAAGATGCATGCATGTGCTTTTGAACTCTTCCCTGCTTACGTAAAGATACCGTTCGTTCAGGTGTTCCCTTGTCTTCAGAGCTTTTTTAAGTATTCTTTCCACTATTTTATCCCTAAAATAAATATGCAGGATTTTATGGTAGTGTCAAGAAAATCCGGCACTATGAGTCCGAGGACCACAACAGATACCGCCATTACAACCATTACCACATTTCCAAGCAAATCCGGAAAGCCGCATGAACGGAAACGGGAAAGTCTTGCTACCGTTTCACCCTCAGCTCCTTTCGCATTTTTTTCTTCTCCCTCTCCAGATCTCCCGAACAACATCCTTCCAAAACCAGAAAGCATCCCGTAAAAGACAAGGACAACAAAGATGAGAAACAATACCACTACAGGCCAGAGTGCTTTGTCCACCGCAGCCCTCAGGATAGTAAATTCACTTATAAAGATATTGAATGGTGGAGTACCCGCAAGGGAGAATGCGCCGATAAAGGTGAGCGTCCCCAAGAGGGGCATGGAAGACAAAACCCCCTGGATGCTCTCGATACGCGTTGAACCATAATGGGACTGAATTTTCCCTGAAGCAAAGAACATAAGGGGTTTCGAAAGGGCATGGTTCAGGATGTGCAAAAGCGCACCATAGATACCCAAAGGGCCCCCTATACCCACGCCAAGGGAAATAATCCCCATGTGTTCGATACTGCTGTAGGCGAGGAGCCTCTTGTAGTTGTCCTGCACAAGAATAAATACCGATGATAAGCCTATGGAGATGAGACCGAAAAGGATGAGGAGATTCCCGGTGAAAAGATCCCCTGCGGAGGGCTCCACAATAGACACAAACCTCATCACTCCATAAAATGCCGTATTCAGCAGGATTCCGGAAAGAAGCGCACTAATAGGACTGGGCGCCTGGCTGTGGGCATCAGGCAGCCAGTTATGCACGGGGGCTAATCCAGCCTTGGTACCGTATCCCACGAGGATAAAGATAAATGCAAGCTTCATGGTAGAGGGGTTCAGCCTGGCGGCAATACCCTTAAGCTCTGTCCAGTTCAATGCCCCCTCGGTTCCCATGACCGCAGTAGAGGCATAGTAAGTAATGAATGTCCCCAGGAGGGCAAAAGTGATTCCCACCGTGCAAAGGATGATATATTTCCATGCAGCTTCAATGGCGAGATGCCTCTTGTAAAAACCGAGGCCTATGAGTAGGGCGGAGACAATAGTGGTCGCCTCTATGGCGATCCACATCAGGGCCAGATTATTTGCAACTGTCACCAGAAGCATGGTAAAGATAAAGAGATGGAGCAGGGCATAATATCTCCTTATCCCCTTTATGTCGGTGAGATGAACCTTCAGTTCGTGCTCGAGATAGCTGACGGAGTAAAATGCCGATGCAAGACCAAGGAATATAACCATCGCCATGATATACCCGGAAAGGGCGTCCATATAAAGCATCCCGTTCAGCATTTCTGCGGGGGAAGAGACCACAGAGAGGATTGTGGGCAGGGAAACTGCGGCAAGCATAACGGCTCCGAACAGGTTCGCATATCCTACCCCCTTCGGCTTCGTTAGCAGAAAACACAATCCCGCGGTCACGAGGGGTACCAGGAGTATCGTGATCATCGATCTTATCCTTTCAGTATACTCAGATTATCGAGGTTAGAAGACGCAAATGCCCTCTTGATCTGCACTGCGAATATTCCCAGGATGATCACTCCCATAAGCATATCGAACAGTACACCAAGTTCTATAATGACCGGCATCCCGTAGGTAAGGGAAAAGCCCGCGAGAAAGAGCCCATTCTCCATGAAGAGCAGTCCTATCACCTGGGTGAGAGCCTTCCTCCGGGTGATCATCACAAACAGTCCGATGAGGATCACCGCAATCGATATCTGGAGCACGTTCTTCGAGAACCCTGATACGAATATGCCTTCCCTCAGCGATGCATACACAACAGCAACAAGGACTCCTGAGATGGCGAGTGAGAGGGCGTTGCTTATATACGGTTCCACGTCATGGGTCACCTTCATCTGCCGGACCACTCTTCTCAGGAACATGGGAATGAGGATCCCTTTGCCCAGGAGGGTCGCGGCCGATGCGATGTAGAGATGGGGTTCGCCGACCATAAGCGCCACGATCGCGATAAGGGAAGAGAGCAACAATGAATTCAGTGTGTAGATCTTCACACACGACTCCAGCCGCTTGACCGCGTTCATGGCAACCGCGGTGAGCAGTATCCCCACCGATACGAAATCGATCACCGAAAAAACCTGTATCCAGTTCTTCATGTTACATTCATCTCCCCATCATTATGTAGGTGAGCAGCGACAGTATCGCCAGGACAAAGGCCCCACCGAGGAGGGAAGGAAGCTGAAAGAACCTCAGCTTTGCCCTCGTTGATTCTATCGCAGCCATCAACACCGCCATGAAGCCCATTTTAAGAAAATAGAGAGCGAAGGATACGCCGAGCCCTCCAATCGCAGTATCATGGGGAATCCCCACAGGGAAGAAGATGTCCATCCCAAGGGTGAACAGGAGCATCTGCTTCATGTAGTGCGCCCACTCCATGAGTGCAAGATACCTCCCGGAATATTCCAGTAGCATCCCCTCATGGATCATGGTAAGTTCCAGGTGTGTGTCCGGGTTATCAATGGGTATCCTTCCGGTCTCTGCAATGATGGCAACCACAAAGGCGGAAAGGGCAAGGAGGTGGGACGGCGAATATATCATATCCTGCGCCTCTGCAATCCTCGCAATATTTGTCGAGCCTACTGAAATGGCCGCGGTAAATATGCTCAGCATCATCATTGGTTCCACGAGGATCGCCACTGCCATCTCCCTGCTGCT
>DASPUA010000200.1:0-4374 GCA_035623135.1 Thermodesulfovibrionales bacterium
GATGTCCAGGCTGGGAATGGACGAGGATGTGCCTATAGAAAACAAGATGGTCTCAAAAGCGATTGAGAATGCGCAAAAGAAGGTGGAGGCCCACAATTTTGACATAAGAAAACACCTCCTGGAATACGATGACATCATGAACAAGCAGAGGAGCGAGATCTATTCCTTCAGGCGGGAAATCCTCCAGGGTGAGGACCTGAAAGAAAAAATATTCGAGCTCATTGACGACACCGTGGAGGAAGTGCTCCAGATATACTGTCCCGAGGAGCGGCATCCTGAGGAGTGGGATATGAAGGGGTTGAAAGATGCTTTTTACGGTGTCTTTTCATTATCCTTGAACGCCAGCCCTGTAGGCATCGACAATCTGAGGGAGAGTCTCTCCTCTCAGGTCAAGGAGGCCTATGAAAAGAAAGAGGCTGATATCGGCAGCGAGACCATGCGTTATCTCGAGAGGGTACTTTTCCTTCAGGTGCTGGATACACATTGGAAGGATCATCTCCTCGCCATGGATCATCTAAAGGAAGGAATCGGACTCAGGGGATACGGGCAAAGGGATCCTCTTACGGAATATAAGAAAGAGGCCTTTGACATGTTCGCCGACATGACTGCCAGGATCTCCATGGATACCCTGAGCAGAATCTTTAAGATTCAGATAAGGGAAGAAGAAAGTGTGAAGAAGCAGCACACTCCGCGAAAGCAGGTGCAGTATAATAGGGGTGAGGGGTCAGGATCACTGCAGCCTGTGGCAAAGGGAAGAAAGGTGGGGAGAAATGACCCGTGTCCGTGCGGAAGCGGCAAAAAATACAAGAAGTGTTGCGGGATGAATGCCTAAGATATTTATTATAGGAGAAAGCCTGTCTCAACGGGATTTTGGCCTCCTAGACAGATATGGTGAAATTTCCAAGATCAAGTCCATACAGGCTGTGCACCTGCGGGCAGATGAGCAGGCAGCCCTCTTTGTAATAGATAAGGACCAGCGCAGAGAGCCTTCTTTCAAGGATTTTACGAAAACGTTCCTGGATGTGCCCAAAATTATAATGTCCCCTGATAGTTCCTCCAAAGGATTAACTCCCTGGCTGAGCCTTCCCTTTACGTATCCCGTCCATAATCCAACACCGAAGGAATTGTCATTTCTTGTGGATCGTCTCATTCAGGAGAGGGACCTGCACGTTGAGAACAAAAAGCTGAAAGGCAGACTCCTTGGCACGAGACGGGAACTTCAGTTTTTTGATGAGATCGGCAGAGTCCTGAACTCTGACATGGAATTGGATAACATGCTCGTGGAGATTATGAAGAAAACCAGGGATATGATTAACGCCTCCTCATGGTCTATATTTCTCCTAGATGAAGAAACAGGAGAGTTCGTCCTGGAAAAAAAAGATGAGGGGAAGAAAAAGGGGAGCAACCTGAAAAAAACCAGGCTTAGACCCGGGGAAGGAATTGCAGGGTGGGTGGTAAAGGAAGGAATCCCCCTCATTGTCCCTGACGTTTCCCATGATGAACGTTTCATGTCCGGAACCGACAAAAGAAGTGAGCGCAAGGCCCAATCCTTGATATGCGTTCCTGTGAAGAGCAAGGAGCGCGTGATCGGAGTGATGGAATTTGCGAAGAAGGCTGAAACCCCGTTTACAAAGGACGACCTTGATCTCCTCGTGAAACTGATGGATTATGCAGCCCTGTCGATAGAGAGGGTATCTCTGTATCATAAAATGGCTGAACTTGCGATTACCGATGATCTCACCAAGCTCTTTAATTCGCGATACCTGAACAGGACCATTGAGGTGGAAATACATAGATGTGAACGTTCCCGCACCTCTGTGTCCCTCATATTCATGGATATCGATTATTTTAAGCAGGTCAACGACCATCACGGCCATCTCGTGGGAAGCAAGCTCCTCGTGGAGGTGAGCCAATTGCTCATGCGAAGCCTGCGTTCTATTGATATTGTTGCGCGTTATGGAGGAGACGAGTTTGTGGTTGTTCTTCCCCAGACCCCTCCCGATGTCGCTGCGAAGGTTGCGGAGAGAATCAGAAAGTCCATTGCACAAAACACGTTCTTAAAAAAGGACGGTTATATCATCAAGATAACCGCCAGCTTCGGCGTTTCTTCCTACCCCGAGAGCGCAAAATCAAAAGAGGAACTCCTCAAGCTCGCTGACGAGGCCATGTACCGGGTAAAAAACTATACGAGAAATGGGGTTTATGCTATAATTTGATGTGGCTTTTTTTAACTATGTAACAAAAGAAATTACCCTGAAGGTTGTGTATTACGGTCCCGGCCTTAGTGGGAAGACCACAAACCTGCAGTATCTCTACTCTGTTCTCGACCCCTCTTCCAGGGGCAAATTCATCTCACTTGCCACAGAGTCTGACAGGACTCTTTTTTTTGATTTTCTCCCTGTTGAATTGGGAAAGATAAAGGACTTCTCGGTAAGGTTCCAGCTTTACACCGTTCCAGGACAGATACGGTATAACGCCACAAGAAAGCTCGTTTTAAAGGGTGCCGATGCAGTAGTATTCGTGGCCGATTCTCAAAGGGATTTGAAAGAACAGAACCTGGAAAGCCTTGCGAATATGCGGGAAAATCTCCTTTCTAACAATGTGAGTCCTGATGGGATCCCGGTGGTGATTCAATATAACAAGCGTGACCTTCCCAACATCCTCTCTACCGAGGAACTCAGAAGTGACTTGAACAAAAAGGACTATCAGGACATCGAAGCAGTTGCCGTGAACGGCAAAGGAGTCGAGGAGACATTCCGCCTTGTCACGAAGATGCTTCTGAAAGATATCATTAAAAAACACAAAGTGGATATTGCTCCGCCTAAAGAGCAAGTTGTGTCAGGACCTGTCCCTGAAAAACCTGCACCTGAGAAGCGTCTCCCGGTAAGGGATACTATATCCCTGAAGGTTCCCGACAAAGCGGCGGTTCAGGAACTCCCCCATCTGAAGGATCCCTTATCCCTGAAAAGTGCTGACAAAGCGGCGGATGAGGAACTCCCCAGGGTTAAGGACACCATATCCCTGAAGATTCCCGATAGAGAAGTATTTGGAAGTGATGATTCGCCTGTAATGCCAAAGACTGTGCAGCAAAGGCAAGAAACAACGCCTGACAGCACAGCTTATCCCCATGCAATGCTCACCACCCTAGCAACATCCACACTCCCTGAAATTAGCCAGTCACTCGTTACTCTAAAAGACACCCTGACCGCCCTCACCTCAGAATTAAAAACCTCAGGGAAGCGACAGGCTGAAATGGTAAGGTTGCTGGAGGAAATCAGTACTTCATTGGCTCAGAACAAGAGAAAAAGACGGTGGTTCCACTCCACTTCGCTCTGAGAATCTCTCCACGGATAATGAACATAAAGGAATTGATAGGCGATCTTCAGAATTTTTACCTTCTCTCTGTCCATGGCCTCCTTGGTGTCGTGAGGAAACCCTTCTATCTGAGGGATACTCTTGAACAGATGGACTATGCAGGAGCCGGATCATTCTTTATCATTATTCTCGTATCCCTCTTCGTGGGGATGGCCCTCTCCCTCCAACTCGCAGCGGAACTTTCCGTTCTCGGTCTCAAGATGTACACCGGAAAGGTTGTGGGCATTTCCATCATCAGGGAGATTGGTCCTGTAGCCGCTGCACTCGTGTTTACCGGCCGGGTTGGCTCGGGAATGGCCTCAGAGCTTGGTTCGATGGTACTCGGCCACCAGGTCGACACGCTCAGGGTCTTTGGCGTTGACCCCATAAAAAAGCTTGTCACCCCCCGCATGGTGAGTGCCATTGTGATGCTGCCTGCCCTCACGATTATCGGCGATGCTGCCTCCCTCTTTGGAGGATATTATATCGCCGTCTTTGTAAGCCATCAGAGCAGCCATGTATACTGGAGCTCAGTCCGTGGCGTCCTCATCTTCGAGAATGTCTTTGCTGGTTCGGTGAAGCCATTCATTTTCGGGTTTCTCATTGCATCCATCAGCAGTTATATGGGTCTCTCCACAAAGGGCGGTGCCATCGGTCTCAGAGGCGCGACCACCCGTGCAGTGGTGCTCTCCATTATCATGATCATCGTCGCTGACTTTATCCTCACAAGGATATTGCTGTACATCCTGGGGTTCTCTGTATGATCGTATTTGACAAGGTATGGCTCGTGTATGGAGTGCGGGAGGTCCTTAAGGATTTGAGCTTTTCGATTGGTGATAACGAACGTGTGGCAATTCTTGGGGAGAGCGGAGAAGGGAAGACCACCATCCTCAAGCTTATCATGGGTCTTTTAAGACCTGATCGCGGGAAGATATACGTCGATGGGGAGGATATCACCCAAAAAACCGAAAAAGCGTTGAGACCGATACGGATGAAATTCAGCATCGTCTTCCAGGAAGG
>DASPUA010000201.1:0-7110 GCA_035623135.1 Thermodesulfovibrionales bacterium
TTGGACTCATTGAACCATTTCACCGTACCCTTCTCCATCGTGCGACACCTCCTTGGTAAAAATGTTCCCTCGAAAAAAAGGCTTTCAAGATAAAAATGAAGATAACGGAAATTTCGCCATAAAAAAACCGCAAAGTCCAAAGTCTTTGCGGCCCTCTCAACGACGTACAACAAAAACTTCCGAAACTTCAGCCGTAATTTTACACAAATTTCAAAAAAGGTCAAGACTTTTTTGTTTATTGTTTCGGCCTCCTTCTGGCCATTGTTTCGTAGTGCGCTGATGCCAAAACCACCGAGAATCTGGTACAATCGCACATGGACCAGAAGCTGAATGAACTGAAGAGGAAGGTATTCCAGGAGATCCTCGACATAGTAGGCCGCGTTTTCATCGTGGCGAGGCATTCAGAACACGTAATCATTGGAAAACGGGGCTTCACAGAGGAAGAAAAAAAGGACGGCATCGTTCTCGTTTTTAATGTACACATGAACTTTGTGTGGGATGAGTCCGGCATTTCCTCAACCCTTGTGTTTGGCACAACCCCCCAAAAATGTTTTGTCCCTGCAGCGGACATCGTTGCCATCTATTCTCCTGAACTGCAATGCCAGTTCATTTCAGCCCCTCAGATTTCTCAGGAAATGCCGCCCAGTAAAGATGAAAAGGAAAAGGCCGGCCCCAATGTGGTAAAGGTGGATTTCAGCAAGAAAAAAGCGTCCAGAGGCTCCCGAACGACCCGTCACGGCGAAGGAGATACCCGTGGCTCCTGAGAAAACGATGCGGGTGCTGACCGAATTTGATCTCCACCTCATCGGAGAGGGCAGCCATTACAAGAAATATGAGAAGCTCGGCTCTCATGTGAGGGAGATTGAAGGAACAAGGGGAGTTCATTTTGCGGTATGGGCACCCAATGCAGAGGCGGTGAGCGTCATCGGCGATTTCAATGGCTGGGACAACAGGGCCCATCCCATGCACGGTCTGGGTGATTCCGGAATCTGGGAGATCTTCGTCCCGGGACTAGGCGAGGGAGCACTCTACAAATTTGAGATACGGTCAAGATTCAAGGGCTATGTCACCCAGAAAGCTGACCCCTTCGGCTTCTATTTTGAAGTAAGGCCCAAGAGTGCCTCTATCGTGTATGATATCGAAGGGTTCGGGTGGAACGACAGCCACTGGATGGCAAAGAGAAAGGAGAGGAACTGGCTGGAATCCCCTGTGGCGATATACGAGGTCCATCTCGGCTCATGGATGAGGATGGCTGGACGAAATAATGGGTGGCTTTCCTACAGAGAGTTTGCAGATCGGCTGATACCCTATGTCAAAGAGATGGGCTACACCCATATCGAACTCCTCCCTGTTACTGAACATCCTCTGGATGCGTCATGGGGCTACCAGACCCTTGGGTATTTCGCACCAACTAGCAGGTTTGGCACTCCCAAAGATTTTATGTATTTTATCGACCTATGTCATCAGCAAGGAATTGGGGTAGTCCTGGACTGGGTGCCTGCCCATTTCCCTACCGACGGGCATGGCCTGGGATTCTTTGACGGGACATGTCTCTACGAGCATGAGGATCCGAAAAAAGGCTTTCACCCCGACTGGGGAACAAAGATATTCAATTATAGCAGGAATGAGATAAGGAGTTTCCTCATCTCGAATGCTATGTTCTGGTTCGAGAAATACCATTTGGACGGCCTCCGCGTGGATGCAGTTGCCTCCATGCTCTACCTCGATTACTCGAGAAAGGAAGGGGAGTGGGTCCCCAACATATACGGCGGTCGAGAGAACCTGGAAGCCATAGATTTTCTCAAGAAGTTTAACGAGGTGTCGCACCAGTACCATCCCGGTATCCTGACCGTTGCTGAAGAGTCCACTGCATGGCCCAATGTCTCCCGGCCCACTTACATCGGCGGACTGGGTTTCAGCATGAAATGGAACATGGGCTGGATGAACGATACCCTTGAGTACTTCTCCAAGGATCCTGTGCACAGGAAGTATCATCACAACAGTCTCACCTTCAGCCTCCTCTATGCCTTTACAGAGAATTTTATCCTTCCCCTGTCCCACGACGAGGTGGTGCACGGAAAACGGTCATTGTTGAACAAGATGCCCGGGGACATGTGGCAGAAGTTTGCGAATCTGAGGACGCTTTATGGATTCATGTACGGTCATCCGGGGAAAAAGCTCCTCTTCATGGGCGGAGAGTTCGGCCAGTGGGATGAATGGAATGTTGACAAGAGTCTTGATTGGCATCTCCTTGAGCACGGGCCTCACAAGGGGCTCCAGCGTTTTGTTAGAGATCTTAACGGAATTTACAGGTCAGAGCCATCTCTCTATGAGATTGATTTTGACTATAAGGGATTTGAGTGGGTCGACTTCCACGATGTGGAAGGCAGCATCATCTCATTCCTGAGAAGGGCGAAAAGTCATGATGACTTTACGGTGTTTGTGTACAACTTTACCCCTGTGCCGAGGCAAGGCTACCGGGTGGGGGTTCCCAGGTCAGGCCTCTATAGGGAAATTCTGAACAGTGACTCCTCCCTTTATTGGGGAAGCAATATGGGAAATGCAGGGGGCGTGCATGCGGAGAATGCCCCTTTCCAGCACCGGCCGTATTCCATCACCTTCATTCTGCCGCCGCTGTCAATGCTCATGTTCAAACCCGCGCAATAGCACAAGGGAGGTAACCACTCTCCGACCCTTCTCTAATCCTTCATCATCTCTTCAATGGTGATGAGCACCGACGCTGCTAGGGCTTTCAGGTTATATCCCCCTTCCAGGGAAAATACTGTAGGGAGTCCGAGGGAGAGTATGGATTTGACCATATCCCTGATCCCCTCATCAGAAACCCTGATGGATGCCAATGGGTCATCCTTATGGATGTCATATCCGGCTGAGACCATGAGAATGCTGGCATCAAACTCCTTAACCATCCGGGGAAGAAGGTCATGATACGCAGAGAAGAATTCCCTGTCCCCTGAGCCGCCCATCATGGGAATATTACGGGTAAAGCCCTTGCCCTTTCCTTTGCCGCGTTCGGAGTCGTTCCCTGTCCCTGGGTAATGGGGATACTGGTGAGTACTGAAGTAGTAGACGCTCTCGTCTTCTTCAAAGATATGCTGGGTACCGTTTCCATGGTGCACATCAAAGTCGATGATGAATACCCTTTCAAAGCCGATTTTCTGCGCGAATCGTGTTCCTACTGCCACATTGTTGAAGATACAAAACCCCATTGCACGGTCTGCCTCTGCATGATGCCCTGGCGGCCTCACTGCGCAGAAGACCCTTGAGACCTCACCCTTTTTGCATCGCTCCGCTGCCTCCATGACCGCTCCTGCCGCATACAATGCCGCATCAATGCTCCGCCCTGAGATGTACGTATCGGGGTCGATATAGCCCTCACCAAACCGCTCCACTTTTTCCACATAGCGGTGCTGATGCACCGTCTCGATATCTGCGAAACTTGCCTTCCTCGGCTTGATGTGGACCAGATTATTCCAAAGAGGGGTCTCCTTAAGGGTACTCACAACAGAAATCAGTCTCTCTTTGCATTCAGGATGCCATCTCGGTGTCTCGTGCTGTAGGAAGACCTCGTCATAGACAAACCCCACCTTCATGGCATCATTGTATCGGGAAATGCCTCATTAGTCAAAGCCTGTTTGCGTGGCTTTGCCACGATACATTAGAATACACTATGAAGCGAGCTGAATATCGGGAAGAACTCTCGCTTTGTGTACGATGCGGGAGTTGTAAGGCATATTGCCCCACGTATGACGAGGGTCTCACAGAGGCCATGGGCGCAAGGGGGAGGCTCACCCTGTTGAGGGGATTGTTGACCCATCAGCTGAAACCCTCTCCTCTCCTCAGCGAAAGGATATTTAGCTGCATCCAGTGCGGCGCATGTGAAAAACTCTGCCCGCCAGGTCTGCATATTATGGAGATGATGTATCATGCCAGAACACTCTTGAGACCGGCAGACCAGAAGATAAAGTATCTCGCGCCTTTAATCCGTTTCCTAGTAAAGAGACCTCTGCTGGGGTTCAGGGCTGCGAGGATACTCCACCCCTTTTTATATCGCTTTCTTTCTCAAACGGATATACTCCCCTTTCCTCTTTCCCTTCCGCATACACCCCTTAGAGATGATCAGCAGGTATACAAACCCCAGCGAAAGATTGGTCGCATCGCACTATTCACCGGCTGCAGCGTGAATTTCCTCCTCCCTTCCCTGGGCATATCCCTCATCAATGTCCTTGTGCATCTTGGATATGAGGTGGTGCTCCCCAAGGGAGAGGTCTGCTGCGGCGCCCCCCTGAGGAGCCTTGGCATGGAGGATGAGGCTGCTGCACTGGCAAAGAAGAATCTCACTATATTCAGCAGACTGAATGCAGAGGCCATCCTCAGCCTCTGTCCCACATGTGTCCTCTCCATCAAGCACCATTATCCGCTTCTTGTGGGCAGAGGCCTGGAGCACGTAATGGACATATCCAGTTTTCTGCACGAAAAATGGAATCCGTCTCAGCACTCGCCTTTCAGGCATTTCAGAAAGGTGACCTATCACGACCCATGCCACCTGAATTATTCCCTGGGGATAAGAAAAGAGCCAAGGGAGCTGATACAGCGTGCCGGCGCAGAATTGGTGGAACCGGGGGAAGAGGGGTGCTGCGGATTTGGCGGCACTTTCAGCCTTGCCTTCAAGAACCTTTCCAGAAGTCTCATGAAGAAGAGGGTCGATGCGTACAGGAAGACGGGAGCAGAAGCGGTCATTACTGCGTGTCCGGGCTGCATGCTGCAGCTCAGTGGCGGCATGAAGGACACGTTTGTATTCCACCTGGTGGAACTCCTGGAAGAGGTAATTTGCCCAGGCACCGGCGTAGCTGGTATAATAGATAAGGTTGCCTAGCGGGGAGGTATAATGCCCATCTTCGAATATAAATGCAATGTGTGTGGCGAAGATTTTGAGAAACTGGTCTTCGGAAGCCAGGTCGTGCAATGTCCAAAATGCAGTGCCGAAGACGTCAGGAAAAAGTTTTCGCGCTTTGGCATGAGCGGTGTCGAAAACCCTGGTTCTTCAGACTGCAACAGCTGCAGCAGCAGTTCCTGCAGCAGCTGCCATTAAGACATTAACGTCGCCTCTTTCTGTATCACAATCCACGAATCACACTTCATGGTCTTTCAGGATACTTGAAGGGATTCCCTCTCACAATCTTGGCGAGTTTCAGGGGTGTGCCTTCAAACAAAAATATGGCCATTCCCCGTTCTCGAAATGTATCCTTCCCCGCCTTCCAACTGCCTTGCCATGAGACATTCACATAGACCTTCGACTTCTCCATTTCCACCCATCTCGGGGTAAAAGTCAGGTCTGCGGAGTCAAAGTATTTCAGGGAATCAATGATCTCATGGTAGCCCTCTGTGGTGCTGTAGTCTGCAATGACCGTGAAGTCCCTTTTCAAATAGGCTATTCTCAGCTGTTCCACTACAGAAAATGCTTCCTGGGAGATCCTTGAATCCTGAGATACCTGCTTTACCTCCTTTTTCCCTCCGCAGGCAGCCAGGGATACCAAGAGCAGAACGCAAAGAAGAGATACCGGTAGACCCATAAGAATGCCGCACTGACTTAATTTCTGCTCTGTCATGTTACCCCCTCATCTCATTCAGTTTTTTATTATGCTGTATGCAATGCCCGCGATACTATCAAGCCTTTCCCGTAGCATCAGAACCTGATACCAAGGTCGGGGAGAAAGCCCGTGAACTCCCTCACCCTGTTGGTGAGGAGCAAGATGCCGAAAAGCATCAGGAGAAGACCGCTGATAATCATGATCACCCGCATATATCGCATGACCTTCTTCGAATAACTGAGAAAACTATTGATGGCGAGGGACGAGATAAAGAAGGGAAACGCGAGGCCGAGGGAGTAGACCGCAAGCAGCTTGAACCCGTAGAAGGCAGACCCCTGCGAGCTCGCATACAGAAGGATAGTGCCCAGTATCGGGCCGATACAGGGGGTCCAGCCTGCAGCAAACGTCATCCCCACAAGGAATGTGCCCACGTATCCCGCGGGCTTCCCGCTGAGATGAACCTTCTTGTCCCTCATGAGGAAATCCATCTTGAGAAACCCTGCGACAAACAGGCCGAAGACGATAATAAGGACACCTCCGCCGATCCTGATCCATTCCTGGTATTCGAACATGAACTTTCCCACTGCTGAAGATGATGCACCCAGGGCGACAAACACCGACGAGAAGCCGAAGATGAAGGTGAGTGAATTGGTTATGGTGAGAAAGCGTATTTTCCTCTTGTCCGTACCCGTAGTAAGGTCTTCAAATGAGATACCGGTGATGAACGAGACATACGAAGGGAGAAGGGGAAGCACACAGGGTGACAAAAACGACATTATCCCCGCGAGGAATGCCAGGGGAAACGAAACATCCTTCATATGCCCTGTCCTATGATGCTGCGCATTCTTTTGTGTCTCCCTTTATCTTCTCTATGGCATGAGGAATGACATCCAGTATCGCTCCGAGATTCTCCTTCACTGCCTTGGGACTTCCGGGAAGGTTGATGATAAGCGCCTCTCCCCTGGTCCCTGCCACAGCTCTCGAGAGCATGGACCTCGATGTCTTCTTCATCCCCTCTGCGCGCATGATCTCGGCAATACCCGGGATTTCTCTCTCAATGACCTCAAGGGTGGCGTCTGGCGTCACATCCCTAGGGCTGAGCCCCGTACCTCCTGTAGTGAGTATCAAATCAGCCTTCAGTGAGTATTCCCTCAGTTTTTCCTTGATCATCTTTTTTTCATCAGGCAATACTTCGTAATACTTCACCCGGGCGCCGATCCCTTGAAGCATCTCCCTAATCAGGGGACCGCTCGTATCCTCCCTCTCTCCTTTTGAACCCTTATCGCTCAGTGTAAGGACCGCAACTGTTATCATATAATTCCTGTTTTTCTCATCTTCCATGGTTACGGATCAAGCCGCAGGCCCTGACAGCCCAGCCACTGCCGAGGGCTGACCGGCGACAGTTATTGTATCCCCCACCCTAACCATTCCGCCTTTGAGTACCTTGACGAATATGCCTTCCTTTGGCATCACACAGTCCCCTGCCTGATAGAATATGGCA
>DASPUA010000202.1:0-6807 GCA_035623135.1 Thermodesulfovibrionales bacterium
CGGAGGCTGCGGCAAAGAAGGCCCAGGTGGGAGCTGAAAAGGCCACAAAGTCCTTTGAGTTACATCAGGCAAAGTAATAAGTGTATTGTTAGAGGCCCGTTTCTGGAGGAACGGGCCTTTTATTTTTTCTTAACACAATTCGCACATGAGTCTTTTTGTTTCGTCAGAGGTATCCGTCTCCCATCAAGATAATAACCCTTCTCCCCTGTACTGGAGTCACCCACCTAACAAACACCCATTTCCTATGGAGTGTCAAGGTCCGCTCCTGCGGACAGCACATAACTCCGGGTCTTGCCATTGGAGTCGGAACACCTCTGACGAAATTATGAATTATTAAGGCGCAATGTTTTTCTCACAGGCACTGACTGCCGAAATCACGCTGAAGAAAATGCGATCTCTTCACTGTCTTGTCTCGAAGCGGAGCTTGCCTGTATAGATGGGTATGGCAAATTTAAGCAGCAGGGTATAGATGAGTGCGCCTGTGGCCCAGACGCCCATAGAGATGAGCACCTCTGGCACGGTCGGTCCATATTCGTAAATCTCTCCCAGGGTGTCTGGCACAAAGCCCGGGATCACGAGTCCCATGCCTTTCTCGATGTAGACACCGGTAATGACAAAGATGCAGGCCATATTGAGGGTGGTAAAATTCTCCCGCGTCCTGGGGAGGAGGAAGAGGAGGAAGGCAGTGATATTCAGGATTGTGGCAAACCATATATAGGGGACGAGCTTTGCCTTTCCGTGGAGGCCGAAGTAGAGGTATTGCATGGGATACTCATGAATGGTCCCTGAGTAGAAGACCTCGAAGGCCTCTGCGCCCAGGAGAAACAGATTAATAGCCATGGCATAGGCGATCAGTTCAGCGATCTTGAAGATGGCGCGGTTGTCTATATCTACGTCCTTGAATATCTTCCTGATGATCTGGAATATAATGAGCATGAGCGCAGGACCTGAGCAGAAGGCCGAGGCCAGAAAACGGGGCGCGAGAATGGACGCATTCCAGAATGGTCGTGCGGCAAGACCGTTATAGAGGAACGCCGTCACTGTATGGATGCTCACTGCCCATGGTATGGAAAGGATTATCAGAGGGCCGATCACGGACATACTGTACTCTTTGCCGATGGAGAGCCTGTAGAGTACGTAAAAGGCGATAAAGGTATTAATCGCAAGGTAACCGTTCAGGACGAGCACGTCCCATGCAAGAAGGGACACAGGGAAGTTCATTGCTCCAATAACCGGAAGAATATGCCATCCCCTGAGCGGCTGGCCCATATCAATCGTGACGAAGAGGAGGCACATGGAAATTGCGGTGATGGCGAGGAGTTCGCCAAACAGCACAATCTCCTTTATGGGTTTGAAATTGTATATGTAGGCCGGGACCACGAGCAGGACCGCAGCAGCTGCGACTCCCACAAGGAAGGTGAAGTTGGAGATATAAAACCCCCACGACACTTGGTCTCTCATCCCGGTGATGATCAATCCCCTCGCCGCCTGGGTCATGTACGCGCTCGCCCCTATTACTATAAGGAAGAGCAGGAAGCCTACCCAGAGGTAATACTCCTTGGTCCCCACAAAGATCTGTCGCAAGGCTATAAAGAAATTCTTTATCAGAGAAACCATTGCCTCCTCCTAACGCCCGTACGCAAAGAAATAGTAGAATTTAGGATAGGTGTTGAGATCCTCTTTCAGTCGGAAGACCCTCTTGTGCTCAATGAGGTAGCGCATTTCGCTCCCGGGGTCGAGGAGGTTTCCGAATTTCCGCGCGCCGACCGGGCATGCCTCGACGCATGCCGGATATCTTCCGTTCCGTGTTCTCTGTATGCAGAACGTGCATTTCTCGACAACGCCTTTATAGCGGGGACGATTGCCGAGGTAATGTGTGTTCGGGTTTATCTCTTCAGGTTTTCTGTTCGGAGATGTCCAGTTAAACTTCCTTGCACCGTAAGGACACGCAGCCATGCAGTACCTGCAGCCGATACACCAGTTATAGTCCACCACGACAATGCCGTCAGGCTCTTTCCATGTCGCTTGCGTGGGACATGCCTTCACGCAGGGCGGGTTCTCACACTGCTGGCATTGAACAGGCATATAAAAGTACCCGGGCTCAGGGACCTCCTTGGGATTGTAGTATTTCTCGGACTCTTCGAGGTCTGTGAATTTTTCACCCTTCTTAAACCTCAGGACCGTTATCCAGTGTATCTGGGGATCCTTTGACTGATTGTTCTCGTCAACGCATGCATAGACGCACCTTCTGCAGCCGATGCAGCGGGAAAGGTCAAGGCCGTAACCAAAAAGGACCCCAGGCAGGGCCTTTTCATCGCCCACTTTGATTTCCTTCCTGTATTTCTGACCATACTCTTTTTCGAGACGCTGGATGACCTTTTTCTTCTCTTCCTCGTTCATCTCACGGTAGTACTTCTGAAAAAACGCCTCCCAGAATGAGGCGTCCGCCTTAGTGAAGGGAAGGGCTGTTGCAGCAAGCCCAAGGGTAGCACCCTTCAAAAAGGTCCTTCGGTTCACAGGGATTTCCATTTTAGCGCACTCCCTTCTTTTCATAGGCTCCTCATCTGATATCAGACGGCTTTACCGGGGGAGGTAGCGGTTTAATTGGTTTAAAGACCGGGTCATGCGGCCAATGGCAGTGGACACAGAGCCGGTACTCTTTTTCGCCGTCCCACATTCCGGTCCTTTTGCCATGGAGTCCCACCTTCCAGTCACGAAAGACGGTTCCATGGCACTGGGCACAGAGGTAATACGACTCCTGAAAACTCACCACCGTGCCGTTTGCAAGCCTCAGGGTATCCCTGTTATCAGGATTGTGGCAGTCAAAACACCATCCGCCCGGCATATGCTTTAATATGATTTCCTGGTGCATCTGTTCAAGTTTTCTCTGTTTCCTGTTGACCGGCATCCCTTGATGACACTGTGAGCAGGGGAATATGCCGGGAGTGAACGGAGGGGGAGGTACAGAGAATTTCTTCGGTATCTCGGGTTCGGCAAATTGTGGGAGATCGACAGATTCGGAGAGACCCGGTGTGAGAAAAAAAAGCAATGCGAAAGGGAGAAAGAACGGTATCCTTGAAAAGATTCTCATAAGGGCCTTGTCACCGTATAAGAGCTAATGGGATTCCTCTACGCCGAATACAGGGAATATCTTATTCAATATCCAGAACAGCACAAAAGGCGTTATGATCACCATGACCGCACCCATCAATCCTTCCTTGAAGGTCTCAAGGTTTGTGGGGATAATGGGGAGATGGTAGTGCATGAACCCTGCAAAGGTAAGGGAAAATGACTGGCCGCCGATCACCACGTTCCACCTCATCATGAAGACGCCGAAGAGTACAAGGAGGACCCCGATTACCGTCCGCCGTATGGTCAGACCGGGTATTAAGAAGAGGATGAAGGGGACTAGGTTCCCTATGCCATACTGGAACACAAAGATGTCCAGAAAATCCTTTCCGTAAATGATGCTCCTCAGGATGTCCCATGTTTTGACCGCAGTATAGCCCCTGAAGATAAGGTCCAGGAGTTCGAGGCTGATTGCGAAAATCAGGAAAAAGAGAAGGTACTTTGCGGTCATCTTGATTACATTGATCTCGATTCCCTTTATCTCATCTGTAGATTGATAGGTGCCGTAGGTTGTCTTTTTTCTTGCTGCAAGGATCTTTCGTATCTCCATGACTACAATATAGGTGAGCATACAGAGGGCGATGCCCGATACGACTGCCGACATGATGAATATGACAGGCATGAGGGGAGTCATCCACAATGCGTTCGCCTTGACCGAACCGAAGATAAAGCCTGCATAGCCGTGTAAGAAGCATGCCACAGGAATACCTACACCTGCAAGAATCTTCACCGCCTTTTCATCCTGATGTAGGGCGTTCTCGCTGATATCATATGAACCGAGGGTCAGGACATTGTACAGGAGCGATTGGATTTTTTCTCCTGAGCTCTTGTCAGGTTTGCTCCTGAGGGCCATGGCAGTCTCCACAATATACTTCCTGTAGACAAACCAGATCTCGGAGGCGACAATCGCTCCGTAGGCACTGAACACAATACCAAAGGCAGCGATGGCTGAAGTAAAGTGGGGCGTAAGAAAGACCTCGATTCCCCGCTGTGGCTGCTGAAGGTGAAGCTGGAGGGGCATCATGGCAACGGGCAGGAGCGCAAGAGAAAAAACAAGGGCAAAGCGCGCGATTTCCTTGAGCTGCTTGATTCCAAAGACGTGGTAGAGGGATGAAAGGACAAATGCGCCTGCAACGAGTCCGGTCATGAAGGGATACATGACGATCTGGATGCTCCAGTAGATGTATTCATTGGGGGTAACGAACAGTTCTTTAATTGTCCATTCTTCACCATGCACGTACATCATCAGATCACCTCCCTGGTTATCCCTCTGTAATAGACCTGGGGTCTTGTTCCATATTCATCCTTCAATACACCCACCCTTTCGGTTCTTATGATTTTCGAGATAGGGTCATTGGGATCCCTGATATTCCCTATCATCCGCGCGCCAAAGGGACATGCCTGAACACATGCGGTCTTCAGGCCCTTGGTGATCCTGTGGTAACAGAACGTGCACTTGTCGGCCACTTTGTATACAGGGTGAAAGAACCTCACTCCGTAAGGGCATGCCATGATGCAGTATCCGCAGCCGATGCACCATGTCCTGTCAACGAGCACGACCCCGTCCGGCGTCTGGTATGTTGCGCCCACAGGACAGACTTGCACGCAGGGAGGATTCTCGCAGTGGTTACAGAGCTTGGGAACGAAAAACGCCTTTTCTATGTCTTCCTTCTTGATATCATGGAAATTTCCAACGCCCAGATCGATTTTGCTGGTGGTAAAGCCATTCAGCGCACCCTTCGGGTTATCGGCAAATACCCGGCCGTCCTTTACCAACACATACCGTTCCACCCAGGTCCTGGTGACATTCGCATCCAGGGGCACGCCGTTTTCGAGCTTGCATGCCTTTACACAGAAGCCGCAGCCCACGCATTTGAAGGTGTCGACCAGGAAGGCCCATCTCACCTTTGATGAATCTCCTTTTGCTGCCAGGAGTTTGTTCGGACTCAGGATTTCAAAGGCAGTCAGAGGGAGGGCAAGTCCCGCGACTCCTTTCACGGTGTTGAGTATGAAGTCTCTCCTTGTGATCATTTCATGCCCTCCAGTGTAGGTTTGTGCGGATTATGGCACATGGCACATTCAATGCCGGGATTGTGCTTCTCCGGATCAATGCCTCGTATATTCGCCCTGCCGCTTGAGGGATAGGGGAGGGGGAAATGGCACCGCAGACACTGCTCCCTGGTTCTATTGATCTCGAGCTTGGGAGGATCAGAGGGATGTTCTTTGGCAGGACCGTGGCAGTTCTCGCACTGAATGATGGCATGGGGTGTCTGCATAATCATTGTGTACTTATCATTGTGGCAGTCCTTACAGTACTCTTCTGATCGGTAGCTCATGGGATATTTTTTCCATTCCTCCACGTTCGCCTCCCGGTACCAGCCATACATATATCCCCGCTCATGCATGCCAAAAGACCTTGGTACAAGGAATTGCCTTGCAACGAGTATCAGGACCACAATGCCAAGTACCACGTAGAGCGGCCGCCAGATATGGCTCTTCATAGGTGTATGCTCCTCCTTTGTCGGGTAGCAAACAGAAAGAAAAAGAAGTCAGTACTTGTCTGCGTTACATTCTACCACAATCACATCTATGAGCCAATGAACTGTTTTGGCTCTTTATACTCGTGGCACTTTACACACTCTTTCTTTGCGTCGTCACTCGTCACGCGCCATGAGTGTGGCTTGTGGCATTCTTTGCATTGCATCCCCACCACCTTCAGGTGAATGGAGTGTTTACCCACATTAGGGATATTTTTATGGCAGCTCAGACAATCTCCCCATTCCGGCCTTGCTTTTGCATGGGGGTGGTGGCATGTGTAACAGGCAAACTGCATCGGCGCATCAGACGGTACATTGATTTTAATTGCCTTTTCAATGGTTGCCTGACTGGGCTGAAAGTGCTTTACATCCAAGGACGCATCTGCAATAAGCTCTTTTCTCACCTCATTTGTGCCGTGGCAGAAGAGGCATTTTTTCCTTCCAGGTTTGAGGTCTGTTGTCCTGTCGGTATGACAGTTGAGGCACGCAAGTTCTCCCATTCCTTCACCGTGGACTACCTTGCCCTGATGGCATCGCACACAGAAGTGTGCTTCAGGAGTAAATTTGTGCACAATGTAGCCGTGGCATTTTGAACACTCCTCCTGTTCGATAAAGACATGTTTTGCGTGGAGTATGGACTTGTTGATCATTACTGCATTCGGGTACCGGGGGTCCTTTTCCCAGTGGCAACGCATGCAGAATTTCCAGGGGACGATGATCCTGCCGTGCCGTTCAGGAACCGCGGTCGGCCGTTTGAGGACAAAGTTGATGAGCAGCTTGTTCATTTCTTCTATCGAGAGGTGGTGGCACTCGTGGCAGTTAATATTCTTATGTTCGCTCTTCTCCCAGGCCTCGAAGGAGGTCTTCATCAAATGGCAGCTCACGCAGAACTTTGGGTTGTTCTGGGTAAAGTCATAGAACCGGAATGAACCGTATCCCGCACCCACAAGGAGCACCAGCAAAAGGACTGCTATGATGATTTTTCCCTTGAGGGGCATGCCGGTCTCGAGCCACCGGAAAGGCTTGAGAATGAAATCCTTTATCTTGCGAAACATGATGCAGCCTCCTGGAAAGTCAGCATCCCTTCATCGCCTCGTATGCTGCCCGTATTGTGTTGTCTATATCTTTTTTGGTATGCGCA
>DASPUA010000203.1:0-4531 GCA_035623135.1 Thermodesulfovibrionales bacterium
AAAGAAGCAGTTAGGTACTACTGTGTTTGATTCCCGTACCCTTTGGGGTATTTGGTATAGTGAGCTATGCAAATGCTGCATGGGAACGGGGGGTGAGAATTCCGTGAATGCGCTCGTGATGATGCTAAGGAGCTTCATCCGAAGTGGAAAGGTCGAACCAAGACATACCCTCAAACTCTGGGTTAATATTCTCAAAACCCTTCAGGAAGCATACCGGAATGGCAGGACCCATGGCCCATTAAGCCCCGACACCATAGCCATTGACCCCAATAATCGCATCTCCTTCCTCCCAGGACCGGTCTCCACGGTCTATATGCATCGCCGGAGACCCTCAGAGGCGCTGAAGCTGATGCCTGCTCGGACATTTATACACCCGGAATCATTCTCTATGAAATGCTCATGGGGGATATTGAAGGACCTGGTTCCGCAAGGATTATTGACAGAGTGGAGGATGTCCCTGAATGGCTGGATGAACTTGTGCTTAAGTGCATTCGCAAAGTGAGGGAAGACAGGTACAAGGACATAGAAGCAGTTTTCAGTGAGATAAAGGTCCTTTCAAAGAGAAAGGGTTCTGGCGACGTGGAATAGTGATGATCATTCAGTTCACAGCTCAATTACTTCCGTTACCAATACCAAGACAAAATGTGCAGGCACCTGGTAAAGTTCTTCACATGGTTTCTGTCAGACCCTCCAAGCCATCCAGGATCTCTCTCACCTTTCTTAATAAGGTATTGGGCGTGACAGGTTTTGGCATGAATTCAAGTCCTTCCTCAGCAATGCCCTTTGTGTTGATTATGTCTGCTGTGTAGCCGCTGGTGAGAAGAACTCGTATATCCGATTTTATCCTCCTGATGGCATCGTTCACCTCCTTGCCGCTTCTCTTTGGCATTACCACATCGAGTATCGCAAGTTTGATACTGTCTCTGTTTTCCATAAATTTATGTATGGCGTCATCTCCGTCCACTGCCTCTCTTACCATGTACCCGGCTCCCCGAAGAACATGACTTGTCAGCGTCCGCACCGCTTCATCATCTTCAGCGACAAGTATTGCCTCTGTTCCGCCCCTAAGAGCAACGACTTCGTCGGTCTTTGCTGACCCTGTCGAGGACTCGATCAGAGGAAGATATATCTTAAACGTGGTGCCTTTCCCAGGTTCGCTATAGACCCAGATGTTTCCGTTGTGCTGTTTGATTATCCCATACGCAATGGACAACCCAAGGCCAGTTCCCTTTCCAATCTCCTTTGTGGTAAAAAAAGGATCAAAAATCTTCTGCCTGGTCGTCTCATCCATGCCCTTGCCGGTATCGGTCACCGTAATCAGGGCATATCTGCCCGGTCTGACCAGATCATATTCTCTTTTTCTTTTCTCATCCAGTTCGAGGACATCCGTGCTAATAGCCAGCAGGCCTCCATGAGGCATCGCGTCCCGCGCATTTGTACAGAGGTTGAGCAGAACCTGTTCGATTTGGCCTTTGTCCACCATCGCTGTCAGGTTCATATCAGTGAAGCATGTCCTGAACTCAACATCCTCACCAATAAGCCTTTTCAAGAGTGTCTCCATTCCTCTTACAAGTTCGTTCAGGTCTGTTTCTTTTGGGCTCATTATCTGTTTTCTGCTAAACGCGAGGAGCTGGTTGGCAAGATTTGCTGACCTCTCCGTGGAGCTCAGGATTTGATGGACATAAGGCTTCAATGGGCTCTCAGATCCCAGTTTCCTCTCCAGGAGACTTGCGTAACCGATGATCGCTGTGAGCATGTTATTGAAGTCATGGGCAATCCCTCCTGCCAACTGACCCACCGCTTCCATTTTTTGCGCCTGGAGAAGCTGTGCTTCCAGCCTTGCCCTGTCTTCCTCAGCTTTCTTACGCTCGGTGATGTCCCTCGCAACCCCAAAATACCCTACGACGTTTCCGTTCTCGTCAACCTGTGGAAATACCTTATCCTCAAACCAGATATACCGGGGTTCATACCTATGGCGGACACGAAATTCTCTCACATCGGACTGACGCATATCCAACATCTTCTTCGTTGTCTCGAAAAGCGTCGGCATGTCGTCAGGGTGAATAAGGCTTAGCCAGAGTTCGGGATTCCTCATAAACTCCTCACGACGGAACCCCACAATCTTTTCTGCAGGTCCACTCAAAAATGCTATCTCTCCCCTCAAAGGATCATCCTTAAAAGAAATCCTGTAGATAATTTCATTGATATTATTCACCACCATGCGGTACTCTTTTTCACTCCTTCGAAGGGCCTCCTCCACCCGCTTGCGCTGGCTGATATCCCTCACCACACATATGTGCCCAAGGTATTCTCCGTTCTCATTCCACCGGGCAGTCGCGGTCACCTCAGTGGATATCACGGTCCCGTTTTTGCTTAAGCCTGGGCATTCACTACTCCAGACACCAACATCCCTGTGATGGAGAGTCGTGGAAAGCCCCTCCTCTATTAAGGGCACAACCTCTCGTGGGGTAATATCACGCCATGTTTTTCCTATAAGTTCACTTTGCACATGCCCATAGATCTTTGCATGGGCATCATTGAGGTAGATGTACCTGTCCTTTTCATCCGTTATGGCGATGCCTTCCGTCGCAATAGAGATCGCTTTGGCAAGACGGTCCTTCTCCCCTTCTGCACGCACGCGCTCAGTGATGTCGTTCCCGATTGAAAGAATGCCGACAAGGGTTCCTTGTCCATCCAGGATCGCCTTGTTTGCCCACCTCACCCAGACTCGCCTGCCGTCTTTGGTGATGTTCTCGTTTTCATTGTCCCTGAATCGCTCCGGGTTCCTGCGGATTTTCTCCATCAGCCGAGTGAGGTCTCGGCCTGACGATTCCGTCTGGAGAACGATCGTGTCTACCACATTCCTGCCGAGCAGCTCTCCCTTTGAGAATCCGAAGAACCGCTCTCCGAAATCGTTGAGGAAGGTGATCTTTCCTGCCGTGTCGCATGTGAGAATAATTGAGTTCGCTGCCTCTACCAGTTCACGATACTTCTTTTCGCTTTCCCACACTTTTTCCTCATTTAGCTTGCGCTCAGTGATGTCCCTGACCACGTCAATACCCGCGGTGACTCTTCCTGATAAGTCCGTTAATGGAGATGACGTAATTTCAAGATAGACCGTTCCTTTGTCAGTGGTTGTCTTCCGCTCCTTCTTATGTCTCTTTCCGTCTTTGAAGGTCAATGCAAGATGGCACCCTTCACAGACCTCTTCCCTGTTCTGAAATGCCTTATAACAGAATTCCCCTATATGGCTTCCCACCATTTCCTTATGAAGTTCATTTTGATAGAGAACCATGAAATTTGTATCCTGAATGCTTATCCCTTCTCCTATTGCCCCAAGGATTGCGTCTTCCTTGGCCTTTTCTGTTACTACCTCCTTGAGAAGTTTTTCTTTCTGATAAATGAGGTATCCTAAAAAGGTAGTCACGAACGGCATTAAGAACATAACCACATGGAAAATAGTTTGTATTGGATATTCAGAAGATAATAAATGCGCGAGCAGGCGTGACCCGTATTCCCGATGTTCGTAAAAGAGATAGCTTCCCAGCAAGAACCAACCCAGTAGTGCAATCGCAATTTTCGGCATCTCACCAGTCCATTCTTAGAAGTTTTGTTCGAATCCCTTTTATTATAAAATATTACCACAGACGACTACCCGACTTTTCGCCCCCTGTTCCTCTTTGCGCTAATCAGTCGGGGTTAGGGAGGAGGGATGCTAGACTTCCCGCATCATGATCACCGCATCCTCGATGGGTGAGACGTAATACTTTTTTCTGGTACCCACTATCCTGAAGCCGAAGCCCTGATAGAGCCTTTTCGCGAGATAGTTTGACGCCCTCACTTCAAGGTATAAAAACCTGCACGCCTTCTCCTTAAGTTCTTCAAGGATCTGTTCCACAAGGGCTGTGGCGATTCCCATCCTCCGGTAATCGGGGTGAACTGCGAGGTCAAGAATATGGGCTTCGTCCAGGACACATTCGGCGCACAGGTATCCGGCAATTTCATCATTCAACAGCGCAACCTTTGCAAAAGAACGCGGTTTACGCACCTCATTAAAAAAAGAACTCTCTGTCCAGGGAAAAGAAAAACTCATCTTTTCTATTGTGAGGACGGACTGGATATCCTCCTCCGTCATGTCCCTTATGAACACCTGTTTCATCTCGTGCTATGAGCGAACACGCAAAGCCGGCGGTAACCATTCCAGAGAAACAAGAAACCCTGAAGCTGAGGTCCAATACAAGATAAATGGCCGTACCTCTTCGCGCATACTATGCCGGATTCCTGGTCTCTCTGCGCGAATCCATCTTCAGTTCTGCCTCTGACTTTCTTAAATAAAGGGGCACAAGGCCCACCGGCTCAGAAAATTCTCCCCTCAGCGCCTTGTTCAGGCCAAGATGGGCAACATTTGACGGGGAGGGAACCATGTAATGGAGGGGTGGGAATAAGGCACGATCTCCTAAAATATCCGTGATGACCTGCTGGTAAAGGAGTGCCCCTTCGCCCGCGAAAAGCACCTGTCCCTCAAAGGGCT
>DASPUA010000204.1:0-2224 GCA_035623135.1 Thermodesulfovibrionales bacterium
ATGCCCGTCTTGGGGAAAGGGGAGTTTTGGAACACTACCTGTCCGAGGAGGCTTATATGCTCCCAGAGTCCGGCTTCGACCGCGGCTCCCCCGTAAATAGAGTTTTTGAGTGTAACCGTTTCTTTCCCTTTCAGATTTCCAGGGAAAATGATACCAAGGTTAAGGTATGCCTTCATCTTTTCAGATATCTTTTTGTCCATGAGGAGTGAGATGCCGGCATCTACGCTACCGTTGCCATACCCTTTGGATGCATTACCTGTGGGAAGTTCTATAGCTGCCTGCAGGCTCACCACAGGATCATTATTCAGCAGCGCTCTTTTTGCGCTGAGACGTATATCCCCGATTCCGATACCTCCGCCCTCGCCTTGTATAATTAAAATCCCGTTCTTACGCACCTCGTAGAGAAATTCGTTACTGGGTCTGCTGCTTCGTCCATAGTCAGAAAATCCAAAAGCGTTGTGGTAGCTACTGAGAAAATTATCCATGAACCCGCTGTTGAAGCTCAGGAGAGGGATATCGATTCCCAGTTGAAGAACATCACATATATTCTTTCTCAATCTTAAGTTGAGTTCTGCCACTTCCATGTCAAGGTTTACCGACCACTCAGGAGAGTTTTTCACCATGAACACGCTCGAATAGGAAAAAGTGGCAGAGAAGGAATCTTCGTAGGCCGCACGTTCCAGATACGGTGCGTTCAGAGAGAGGAAAAGAGGGAACTGATTTTTTACCTGCAATGGGCCTTCAAAGGGAAACGCGCGAGATGGAAAGAGGGCGAGGAACACACACATGAGTGCCCATATCAATGTTTGTTTCTTCATTTTGGATATACCATAGCGAGGGATATGTCAGGATGTCAATAAAAAGGGTGCCTTTCAATGTGGTACGGGGAACAATGCTCTCCAGTGAACTATTTTGTTTAAGGGCCATTAAAATTTCTTATGGACCTACATGAACCTTGACATCCCTTACGTTAGCGTGCTATTAATTAAAGGCTTTTTGGTCTTTCGTCATCCTGAGCAATTTATTTTCGAACAGGAGGAACCCTTCATGAGCCCACTCACGTTCAAGGGTGGAATACATCCGCCGGATAAGAAGGAGTTGGCGAAAGACGCACCCATCAGACCAGCACAGATCCCCGAGAGAGTGGTAATTCCCCTGAACCAGCATGTGGGCGCTCCGTGTAAGGTTGTGGTATCCATAAACCAGGAGGTCAAAAAAGGGCAGATCATCGGAGAGGCGGGAGGGTTTGTATCAGCACCTGTCCACTCATCCGTCTCTGGCAAGGCTGTCGCTATTGGAGAATTTCCCAATGCGATGGGAAGGATGGTCCCTTCTGTGGTGATTGAGAATGACGGGAAAGAGGAATGGACCGTACTCAAGGATGACCCTGACTATCCCAATCTCTCCCCTGATGAACTTAAGGAGAAGGTGAAGGTTGCAGGGATTGTGGGGCTCGGCGGCGCGGCTTTCCCCACCGTGGTAAAGCTTTCACCACCCAAGGAGAAGCCAGTCGACACTGTGATCATCAACGGGGCTGAATGTGAACCCTATCTCACCGCAGATTACCGCCTTATGGTGGAAACCCCTGGGGAGATTGTCGAGGGCCTGAAGATATTAATGAAGATCCTGGGAGTGAACAAAGGATGCGTGGGTATAGAAGACAACAAGCCGGAAGCCATCGGGAAGATGAAAGATGCGGTGAAGAACGAGAGGGGGATTGAGGTATTCGGACTTGAGGTGAAATACCCCCAGGGCGCGGAGAAGATGCTCATAAAGGCTACCACGGGAAGGGAGGTGCCGGCGAGAGGACTTCCCATGGACGTAAAGGTGGTGGTGCAGAATGTGGGGACAGCCCTTGCGGTCTATGAAGCTGCGAGATATGGCAAACCCCTTATAGAAAGGGTTGTAACAGTGACTGGCGAAGGGATACAGAATCCCTCCAACTTGATGGTGAGAATCGGGACACTCATTTCCTCTCTGATAGAGGATTGCGGCGGATTTAAGGATGGCGTGGGCAAGGTGATTTCGGGAGGTCCCATGATGGGGTTTGCCGTTGCTTCTCTTGATGTTCCTGTTACTAAGGGGACTTCGGGAATACTGGTTATCCCTGAAGAAGGGGTCCTCCACGCAGAGGACTTCGAGCCGTGTATACGGTGTGGCAGATGCATTGACATATGTCCCATGGGTCTCATGCCGTCCATGCTGAGCGTCCTTGCCGAGAAAG
>DASPUA010000205.1:0-2959 GCA_035623135.1 Thermodesulfovibrionales bacterium
AAGGCAAAGTGAAAGGCACTCCATGACTGTAATAAGAAAAAACGGTTTCACACTCATCGAAGTCCTCATTGCCATCGTCATCACTGCCATGATAATCACCGCGCTCTATAGCACATTCTTCCTTTCGCGCAGGGCAGTGGACGCGGTGGATAATTCCCTCGTCAAACTCCAGGAGACCCGTGCAGTCCTCGATGTCATGAAGAGGGAGATAGAGTCTGCAGTGTATGCCGGAGAGAAGCCTTACACCCTCTTCAAGCTTTACGACAGGGACTTTTACGGGAAACAGGCTTCCATGATGGTGGTAAGCACATTCACCCCCCTGCTTCCCGGAATTTCGAAGGTAACCTATGCCGTGGAAGAAAATGACGAGAAGCTCATACTCACGAAAAAGATCGACGCAGCCTATGGCCGGCCACTCGACACCCAGAGTGTTCCGTTGATGGAGGATATAGAGGGCTTCACTGTTGAAGCGGGCTATAACAACACGTGGGTGAAGACCTGGGACAGCGCGGCATCCAAGGGGGTACCGGACCAGATACGGATCTCTGTGAAGATCCGTATAAAGAAAGAGGAAGACCCCTTTACTATTTCCGATCTTGCAAAGTTGCGGGTGGGGAAGACGCTATGAACAGATCTTTTCGCGCCTATCGAGTCGCTTTTCATGCGTCTTCTGAAAAAGGCATAGCCCTGGTCCTCACCCTCATGATCACTGTGCTCATCACCGCCATGGTGGTGGAGTTCTCGTACGGCGTGTATACGACTACATCAGCCCTTCACAACTGGAAAGAGTCCCAGAGACTTTCCTTTGTCTCGAAGTCCGGCATCACTCTTGCGATGAAGACCATCCAGTCAGATATTCCACCAAACGAGCTATACAGATTCCCAGGGAAAATGGACATTCCTGTGGAGAATATACTGGCAGGTTTTACCGGGACTGTAATCGTTTCCGTCGAAGACGAGAATGCGAAATTCAATCTGAATTCTCTTGTCTCCCAAAATGGACAATTAAATGTCAGGTCTTACGAGTCATTTAAACTGCTCCTTAAGATCCTCGGTTTCGATGACTCCGCTGCCAAAGCCATCAGCGGCAGAATCGTTGACTGGATAGATCCTGACAGTATACCTTCGGAGGGTCTGACTGATTCGGAAGAAGGAGCCAAGAACGCATACATGGACAGTGTGGACGAACTGCTGATGATTAAGGGTATTGACCGCGTGACTTACGAAACTCTCCTTCCTTATGTAACCGTTTACGGCTATTCAGGAATAGACGACGCCCGTATCAATATCAATACCGCTTCGATACCTGTTATAATGTCCCTTAATGAACGCATATCGGAGGAGCAGGCAGAGGCGGTCGTGAACCAGAGGAAAGTGGAGCCCTTTGATGGTGTGGGAGGGCTCACAAGAGCAGGCATTGATCCAAGCCTGATCACTGGCGGACAGGCCTTTGGATCAAAACTGTCTCCCCCTCAAATCTTCCGCGTAACCTCGATTTCAGAAGAAAACAAGATAAAAAGGGTGATAGAAACTGTGGTCACAGCAAGCGGTCTTAACCCAACGGTGAAGTTCTGGAGGGAGATGTGACAAAATATGCGTCAAGAGGCGAAAGAGCAATAGTGAAATGAAAAGGGTCTGGTTTGTTGATATTCATTCAATGAAAGACGGAACGCCGGAGGGGAGCATTTATGTCTTCACGGACCGTTCAGGTAACTATGAACTCGAAAGTTCAGCGGAATATATAAGCGACCGCGCATTCCCGCTGAACGCGTCGGATATCTCAGATTTCACCCTAAGCCTTCCCCTTGAGCTGCTCAATTTTCGGGTCCTGAGTCTTCCCTTCTCAGACAGAGAGAAGCTCCGAAAAGTGGTCCCTTTTGATCTGGCGAACCTGTTGATGGAGCGCTTGGACGATGTCGTCTTTGATGCAACGGTCCTCGGTCCTTCCGGCGACAATTTTCACGTTCTGGTGACGTATATTGAGAAAAGCGTGCTTAAGGAGATACTCACCGAGCTTTCTTCTCGCCAGGTAGACCCCCAGGTGGTCACTTCCCTTGAATTGCAGGCGGGCATGAAGGAGGGAACCGAAGGGATCGCCTTGGGACTTATGAACCAGGGACGACTGACTCCTGAAGAGAGAATCTCTGCAGCAAAGAACGAGCTGCTGAACCACACCGTCAATCTGAGGACAGGCCCGTTTGCATACACCAAAGACACCGAAAAGACAAAAAAGAAGCTGAAGATCACCGCGGCGATGCTTATTGCCTTGGCCCTGCTCATCAATGCGTATCTCTCATTCGGAATATTCACCGCCAAAAGCAACGCCGCATCAGTTAAGAGGGACGTGCGGAGCGTGTATACGGCTCTCTTCCCCACCGAGAAAATGATCACTGATGAACTTTATCAAATGAAGTCACACATGAAAGAGATCAGGGAAAAAGGGGACGCCCTCATTGGCGTGTACCCGCTCCTGCTCCTTCTTGAGCTGTCTCAAAAAAACCTTCAGGGGATCTCATTCGACGAGATAGTGCTTGGCAAGGAACTCATCGCGATGAAGGGAGAGGCTCCTTCGATAAGCGATATCGACAGGGTGAAAACACGGCTCTCGGAGTTTCTGAAGGAGGTTTCCGTCTCCGACATAAAGCCGTCCGCGGGGGGCAAGACCCTCTTTACCGTGGTAGCAAAGGGACGCAGATGAAAAATGGATGGAACCGGGACACAGCCTTTGCCCTTATCATACTCGGCCTCTTTGCCCTCATACTCCCTCTCGGTATCATGGAGAGGTCTGCGGAAAAAGAACTGGATGCCCTTATGGCAAAACAGAAAGAAATTGTTTCCCTGAGCGGGGAATACCGGGCGCTGAAGGAGAACGTCGACTTCGCTGAACGGAAGTCCTCCCTCCCGCAAATACGCGGTGTTGCTGATGCCCTTGACAACGTTTCCTCATCCCTGGGCATCA
>DASPUA010000206.1:0-3335 GCA_035623135.1 Thermodesulfovibrionales bacterium
TCCTAAGGGTACCCCGCCTTCAGTTGCCCGCATGCGGCGAGGATGTCCTGCCCCTTGCTTTTCCGGATCAGTGTGGTCATGCGGGCGTCAAGGAGAATCTTCTGAAACGTGAGTACTGTTTCGTCTGATGGGCGCCTGAACCCGCATCCCTCGTAAGGATTAAAGGGAATCAGATTCACCTTGGAGGGAATTCCCGTTAAGAGGGTGATCAATCTCCGGGCATCAGCTGCGGAGTCATTAATCCCGTTCAGCATCACATATTCAAAGGTGATCCTCCTCCTGGGTTCCAGGGGGAATATCCTGCAGGCATCGATGAGAGATTTGAGCGGATATATCTTGTTGATGGGCATGAGCATGTCCCTTACCCTGTCGGTGGTTGCGTTGAGAGATATGGCGAGGTTCACACGGGGCGCTCCCATGTGCGGCGTGGGACCTGTTTTTGCCATGGACCTCCCCGCACCGCCCAACTCCAGTATCCTTGGAACGATACCCGCGGTAGAAAGTGTGATCCTTCGCTTCGAGATCTTCATGAGGTCAGTCATCCTCTGCAATGAATCCACCACCTCATCAAAATTCAGCAAAGGCTCGCCCATGCCCATAAATACGATATTGGTAATTCGTTCAGGTGCGATGATTCGGCTCACGGTGATACACTGGTCCACAATTTCGTATGCCTTCAGGTTCCTCTTAAACCCCAGGGTTCCTGTAAGGCAGAACAGGCAGCCCATGTTACACCCGACCTGAGAGGAGATGCAGAGGGTCAACCGGCCCTTGTCAGGGATAAGAACGCTTTCGATGCTCTCTCCGTCCTCGAGCGCGAAGAGGAATTTTTCGGTTCCGTCTTCGGATGTCTGCCGCTTCAGGAGGGTGAGGACGCTTATAAAGGAACGCTCTGACAGTCTTTTGCGCAGCGCCTGAGAAAACTCGGTAATGTCACCAATGGACTGTGCATACCTTTCGTACATCCAGTGAAGGAGTTGGCGCGCTCTAAACAGGGGCAGCCCCGCGTTATGGAAAAAAGATGCCACCTGCTGAGAGGTAAGTGCCTTGAGATTTAGCTTAGGATGCATGTGGTTCCTGGCTTTGAACGTTCCCTCGGAATTGTTCATTATAGCACCTTTTTCAAGGGCCTTTCCGCTGCCTGCCGGTCATTCATTTGCAATGAGAGCCTTTCTCCTTCATCCATGGAATTCAGGGACCCTATGGAGCCCTCCTGCCCTTGAAATATCCCCCGGGGAGTATTAAAATAACCCAATGCGCGGAATCCTAATTGCGGGATGTGTCATCCTTGCCCTTGTCATAGGCTGCAAGGCTGAGAAGACTTCTCATGTAGAAAAACTCCAAGGACCCCCTCTTGTGATAGGGCTGATCCCGGAGCAGGATATCTTCAGCCAGGTGGAGAGGTACACGCCCCTCGCAGAGTATCTTTCCAGGAAAATCGGACGGAAAATAGAGCTCAAGATGCTTACCCGTTACGGAAACATCGTGAATAATTTTGTCTCGTCCGGCATGGACGGGGCTTTTTTCGGCAGTTTTACCTATACCCTCGCACACGCAAAATTGGGGGTGGAAGTCCTTGTGAGACCGGTAAGTCTTGATGGAACATCAACATACTACGGACTGCTTTTTGTGAGGAAGGACAGTGGTATTACCTCTATAAAAGACATGAAGGGGAAGCGATTTGTCTTTGTGGATAAGGCAACTACCGCTGGGTATCTTCTCCCCCTGGAATATTTTCGCCATCATGGCGTGAAAAATTACAAGACGTATTTGGGAGAGACGTATTTTGCGGGAACCCATGAAGACGCAATCCTTGATGTGCTCGAGAAGAAAGCTGATATCGGTGCTGCAAAGAATACGGTATTCGAGAGACTCGCGAATAACGACCCCAGGATCAACAGGGAACTGCTGGTACTCATGAAATCCCCCGAGGTGCCCGAGAATGCCCTTGCAGTGAGAAGGGGCCTGGATGAAACCCTGACGCAAGGGATAAAGGTAACGCTCTTAACCATGGACGACGAAGCGGAAGGCAGGGCTGTCTTGAAAACGTTCGGAGCACAGAGGTTTATTGAAACCACCGACAAAGATTACGCCCCCGTCATAGAGTATGCAAGGGAAGCGGGCATTAATCTCTCTACCTACGACTATCTGCATAACTGATGAAGAAGAAGATCATTATTATGTTTGCCATCACCACCCTGGCGTTTGTTGCGTCAGGCAGTTATATCATCCGCACGATCGAGAAGACCACTTCAGGACTGGATACGCTCATTAAGCTCCATCAGGTCGAAATCCTGAGAGAGGACCTCCTGATACGGATCAAAAGGGTCCAGTCAGACCTCAGCCTCAGAAACACACGTTTTGCAAGGGGAGTTGATGTCATAGTGCAGGACGTGGCCGGGATGAAGCAAGGGATGGAGGTGTGCTTTGGCTGCCATCATTCACCAGAGGTGACGGGGAGGCTTGAGGATATGAGAAGTCATGTCGAACGGTATAAGGATGCATTGAGCAGGGTTCTCACCTTACGGGCAAACGCGAAAAGATTTGATGCGGAAGAAGAGAGTGCATTTAGGATTGGAGAGGAGCTGATTTCGAAAGTCGACGCCATGATCGCCCTGACGAGCACAAAGCTCACAAGCAGGACGAAATCAGCACTCGGCGAGATTGCAAAAACAAAACTCATGCTTTTTGTCCTCATCGCCATAGGTCCCTTTCTCGCAGTAGGACTGGCGGTGCTCATTATTCGTGGGGTCACCAGGCCTGTACACGCCCTCCTTGACGCCACGCGGAAGATTAAGGGGGGAGATCTGGACTATCGGGTGGGGGCGCTCAAGGATGAATTTGCAGAGGTCGCTGCATCCTTTAATGAGATGGCCGGTTCGCTTAAGGAACATCTCGTTAAGGTGGAGGAGAACGAGAAACGATATCGGACGCTTTTTGAGCGGGCAGGGGATGCCATCTTTATAGTCGATGCAGAGGGTGAAAAGAAATTTCATATTATGGCAGCCAATCCGGCGGCAGCGAAGATTCACGGCTATACCGTTGACGAGCTTCTCGGGCTGAAGATAACCGATCTTGATGCCCCCGAGAGTGCAGGGCACACCCCTTTGCTCGCTCAACGTATACTCAGGGGTGAGTGGATCATCGAGCAGACCTACCATGCCAGGAAGGACGGTACCGTCTTCCCCCTTGAGGTGAGCGCCGGATTGCTGGAGCTGGGGAATCATAAATATATTCTCGCATTTGACCGTGACGCCACCGAGCGCAGGGAGGCGGAAGAAGCCCTTCAACGGACAGAGCAGCTGAAGGTGGTGGGAGAACTGGCAGCAGGGCTG
>DASPUA010000207.1:0-8856 GCA_035623135.1 Thermodesulfovibrionales bacterium
GAGTTGAAAGAAGGGTTTAAGCTTTATGAAAATAGAATACCGGCCGAAATAAGGGGCAGCGGAGACTTTTTCAATGAGGCAATAAATAACTTTATTGAAAAGAGAAAAAGAGAAATTGCCTAATATTTTTTAAGAAGCAAAGAATTTTTGATATATTTTATGTTTTCCTGGGATTTTTCTGAATTTTCACCCTTTTGCGACCTTGCCATTGATACATTCAAACCATTATATTAGCACTCACTAGCCTAGAGTGCTAACAATAAACCCATTTCACAGAAAGGAGAGGTGTCTATGAAGTTTAAACCGTTAAGAGACAGGGTGTTGGTGAAATATTCCGAGGAGTCTGAAAGGACAGCAGGAGGACTTTACATCCCCGATACCGCAAAGGAGAAGCCGCAGAAGGGCGAGGTTGTGGCGGTGGGTCCCGGCAGGGTAACTGACGATGGAAAGCTCCAGCCCATCTCGGTAAAGGTTGGTGACGCGGTGCTTTTCGACAAGTATTCGGGTTCGAAGGTCACCATGGATGATGTTGAATACCTGATCATCAGGGAAGAAGACATATTGGGAATCGTAGAGAAATAAAGTCCTAAGACCTATAAGGAGGAGAGCAATGGCGAAACAACTCATTTTCGATGAAGCAGCTCAGAGATCAATATTAAGCGGTGTTACCCTTTTGACCAATGCAGTGAAGGCAACCCTCGGGCCAAAGGGAAGAAATGCCATTCTGGACAAGAAATACGGGGCGCCCACCATCACAAAGGACGGGGTCACCGTTGCCAAGGAGATCGAGTTAAAGGACCCTTGGGAAAACATGGGTGCGCAGCTCGTGAGAGAGGTTGCCTCCAAGACATCGGACGTGGCAGGAGATGGTACAACGACCGCTACTGTCCTCGCCCACGCGATTTACCGCGAAGGGATTAAGAATGTGGTGGCAGGCGGAAACCCGATGGACCTGAAGAGAGGAATCGAGAAGGCAGTTGAGGTTGTCCTGGAAGAGCTGAAAAAGATCAGCAAGCCCGTGGTGGATAAGAAAGAGATCGCGCAGGTGGGAACCATTTCTGCGAACAGCGATCCCTCCATAGGAGAACTCATTGCCGAGGCCATGGATAAGGTCGGAAAAGACGGTGTCATTACCGTCGAAGAGGCGAAAGGTACGGCCACCACTCTGGACGTGGTTGAGGGGATGCAGTTCGATCGCGGGTATATATCCCCCTATTTTATTACTGATCCTGAGAGAATGGAGTGCAATCTGGAAGATGCCTTTATCCTCATTAATGAAAAGAAGATATCGAGTATGAAGGATCTCCTTCCCATTCTCGAGCAGACCGCCAAGATGGGCAAACCCCTCCTTATCCTCGCTGAGGACGTGGAAGGTGAGGCCCTCGCGACCCTTGTCGTGAACAAGCTTCGCGGGACCCTTCAGGTATGTGCCGTGAAAGCTCCCGGATTCGGAGACAGACGGAAGGCAATGCTGGAAGATATCGCGATACTGACCGGTGGGACCATGATCTCGGAAGACCTCGGAATAAAGCTTGAGAGCGTGAAAATCTCTGACCTTGGAAGGGCAAAAAAGATTACCGTTGACAAGGAGAATACCACTATCGTAGAAGGTGCTGGTGACCACGCAAAGATCCAGGGAAGAGTGAAACAGATAAAAACACAGGTCGAGGAGACCACCTCTGACTACGACCGTGAAAAGCTTCAGGAACGCCTTGCGAAGATTGTGGGCGGAGTGGCAGTCATCAATGTGGGTGCCGCAACAGAGACGGAAATGAAGGAGAAGAAGGCAAGAGTTGAAGATGCCCTCCACGCGACCAGAGCAGCGGTGGAAGAGGGCATTGTGCCGGGTGGCGGGATTGCGCTCCTAAGGTGTATTCCTGCCTTAAAGAACGTCAAACTGGACAACCATGACCAGAAGATGGGAGTCACCATAGTGATGAAGTCGTTGGAAGAGCCTATTCGCCAGATCGTAAACAATGCAGGGGTCGAGGGCTCTGTGATCGTCGAAAAGGTGAAGGCCTCAAAAGATACGAATTACGGCTTTGACGCTCAGAACGAAGAGTATGTGGATATGATGAAGTCAGGGATTATTGACCCCACAAAGGTCACTAGAACTGCTCTCCAGAACGCAGCCTCTGTTGCATCCCTTATGCTTACCACTTCAGTAATGGTCTCAGAGCTTCCTGAAGAGGAAAAGAAAATGCCCCCGATGCCTGGCGGTGGAGGCATGGGAGATATGTACTAAAAAGATATTAACCCACATATCGGGGCATGGTAATCATGCCCCGATAGTTTTTTTAGCCGTATTCCTTTACATTTCGTCCTCCCTTTTGGCATCCTAATTGAAGATGAAAAAAAATGTAATTGCAATCGCGGTGGCCTTTCTGTTCGTCTTCCTTTTGTACACCACTTCTGAGCTTTTAATCCCCCTTCCTTTCGGGAATAAGCCAATGGAGTTTGAAATTAAGAGGGGAACCACCTTTAGGCAAGTCGTGGATTCCCTGGCACAGAAGGGCCTTGTGAGAGACAAATGGATTATTCTTCTGCTTGGAAGGATCTCAGGCATAGACCGTAAAATCAAGGCTGGTTATTATTCCCTCTGGGGAACCATGTCTCCGCTCGAGATCTTCAATGCCATTCGGCTCGGAAAGATCATAGAGTATGAAATCACCATTGTGCCGGGAGATTCTCTCAGGGAAGTGGGACAAAAATTTTCTTTGCTTTCGGCAGTCGAGGGAGAAGAGTTTCAGCGACTATGCACATCCAGGGAATTCCTTGATTCCCTGGATGTGGATGCCCCATCTCTGGAAGGGTATCTTTTCCCTGAGACATACAGGTTCCCTAAAGGGCTTGAGGTAAAAGAGGCGCTGTCCATAATGGTGAACCGGTTGAGAGAGAAGTTTGATGACGATATGACTCTCCGCACAATGGAGCTCGGCCTCACAGAGAGAGAGGTGCTCACCATGGCATCCATCGTGGAGAAAGAGGCCATCACTGACAAGGAACGGCCCATAATCGCTGGAGTGTACTATAACAGGCTGAAGAAGCATATGCTTCTCCAGGCAGATCCTACTGCTATCTACGGAGTAAAGAGCTCCAAAGAGACGATAACAAAGCAGGATCTATTAAAGAAGACTCCGTATAACACCTATGTTATCAAAGGGTTGCCGCCCGGGCCTATCGCATCGCCAGGACTCAAATCCATTATTGCCGCCCTTAACCCCGCAAATGTACCTTATCTCTACTTTGTCTCTAATAACGACGGGACTCACAATTTCTCTGTAACTCTCTCAAATCATGTGGAGGCGGTGAAAATATACAGAAGCAGAAAAAAGGAAAGGAGCAAGGATAAGAGCTCCTTCTGATTGCCTCCTGGCAAGGATAGGGGCTATTTCCGAATCAGGGGTATCCATAAGATGATAAAGAGGAAAAAAACAAGGGTGATTCATGTGGGGCGGGTTCCCGTAGGAGGCAGCTATCCTATTTCAGTGCAGTCCATGACAAAAACAGACACAAGGGACGTAAAGGCTACAGTGAAGCAGATTCAATCCCTAGCAATGTCCGGTTGCGAAATTATAAGAATTGCGGTTCCTGATGCCGAAGCGGCAAAGACCCTTGGCAAGATAAAACAGTCAGTCTCGATCCCGGTTGTTGCCGATATACATTTTGACTGGAGACTGGCCCTGGAAGCAATCCGACAGGGAGTTGACGGACTGAGGATCAACCCAGGCAACATCGGAGCACGATGGAAGGTTGCAGAGGTGGTTTCTGCAGCATCTGACAGGGCCATTCCCATAAGAATCGGGGTGAATGCAGGTTCACTTTCCAGTAAACTGCGTGAGAAATATGGCCATCCAACCCCTGAAGCCCTTTTGGAAAGCGCTGAAGAGCATATCAATATCCTGGAAGGATTACGGTTTAAGGAGATAAAAGTTTCGCTCAAGGCATCCAGTGTGCTCACCACTGTCGACGCATACAGACTCTTTTCCCGCAGATTCAGGTATCCTCTCCATGTGGGCATCTCCGAGGCAGGTCCCTCGTTCACAGGGATGGTGAAAAGCTCTGTGGGAATAGGGATACTCCTGTCTGAAGGGATAGGAGATACCATAAGGGTCTCCCTCTCCGCAGAGCCACAGGAGGAGGTAAGGGTCGGGTACGAAATCCTCAAATCCCTGGGACTTAGGGAAAAAGGGGTGAATCTCATTTCTTGCCCCACCTGCGGCAGATGTGAAATCGATATCAGGGGACTGGCATCCAGGGTGGAAAATCGCCTGAAGGACATCCAGAAACCTCTGACTGTTGCGGTAATGGGCTGTGTGGTAAACGGTCCTGGAGAAGCGAGGGAGGCCGACATTGGCATTGCAGGGGGGAAAGGCTTCGGACTTCTCTTCAAAAAAGGGAAAGTGGTGAAAAAACTGGGTGAAGATAAATTGCTCGACGCACTTTTGAAAGAGATAGGAGAGTGAAAGGGAGAGTCCTTACCCCGCTTTCGGTCAGGGACTTCCGGGACATCATTTACCGCCATTACCGTGAAAACCCACGCGCAATGGCATGGAGAAAGACCACAAATCCCTACCGTATTCTTGTATCAGAGATCATGCTTCAGCAGACACAGGTTGAACGTGTATCCGCAAAATATAAACAATTCATCAAGACATTCCCCAGTTTCGAATCCCTCGCAAGGTCTTCCCTCAGAGACATACTAGGGGTATGGCAGGGAATGGGATACAGCCGGAGGGCAGTTGCTTTAAAAAAAATCGCCGAGACCGTCATATCTGACTTCAGGGGGAAACTCCCTTCCTCTGAAGACGAGTTTATTAAGCTTCCTGGGATCGGAAAATATACCGCTGCTGCAATTCTTGCCTTCGCATTCAACAAACCAACTGTATTCATCGAAACGAATATTCGAAGGGTCTTTATCCACTTTTTCTTTCAAGGGAGAACGCTTGTGATGGATTCAGAAATTATCCCTCTGGTTGAAAAGACCTTAGATCGTTCCAATCCCCGGGAATGGTATTATGCCCTAATGGATTTTGGGGCGATGCTTAAGAGAAAGACCGAAAATCCCAATAAGAGGAGCGCCCATTACAGAAAACAACTCCCTTTTCACGGCTCCAATAGGCAGGTGAGAGGAATGATACTTAGGCTTCTTCTGAGAAAGCCGGCCATCACCGAATCGGAAATAGTCCGTGAGCTCAAATCAAATCCGAAAAAGATAAAAGAAAACCTCTCCGCACTACAAAATGAAGGTTTCATTTGGAGAAAAGGGAAAAGGTTCGAAGTGCGTTAAGCGATGTTTTAAAATCCCTGTGCAGCATTGCACGCATTTGAAAAAAACCTTTACTCAATCCGCAAGACCTTTGCACCCCGAATCTTTCTCTGCTTAAGCTCCTGTAATGCCCTGTTCGCCTCTGAGAGGGTAAACTCCTGAATTTCGGGCTTTAGGGAGATCTCAGCAGCAAGGGCAAGGGATTCCTCTACATCTTTTCTTGTAATATTGGCCACGCTCTTTATCTCCTTTTCCATCCAGAGATCACGAAAGTACTCCAGTCCAAGGAGGGATTCTTTGTCTTTTTCTTCTTTCCTGATGGCATTTATGACCAGCCTGCCTCCCCTCTCCAAATTCCTCAATGCTCGTACAAACGGCTTCCATGCCGGCGTGGTGTCGACGACTGCGCGAAGCGGTTCGGGGGACTCCTCCTCTGTGTCTCCAGTCCAGTATGCCCCCAGTTCAGCAGCAAAAACCCTTTCTGATACGGTTCTCGAAAATACATAGACTTTAGAGCGCGGATATTTATGTCGCAGAATGCCGAACACAAGGTGACCAGATGCACCAAATCCTGTGAGCCCGATACTTTCCCCATCCTCTATTCCTGTCAGCATTAGGGAGCGATAACCGATTGCACCTGCGCATAAAAGTGGTGCCGCCTCTGAATCCGAAAAATCCCGGGGTATTGCATAGGCGAAATCCTCATCAACAACGGTATATTCCGCATATCCTCCGTGAGCATCCCTGCCTGTTGCCATGAAACTATCACAAAGATTCTCCTGCCCTTTCCGACAGTAGTTGCATTCTCTGCATACAGAGTGTATCCAGGCTATTCCGATCCTGTCTCCCTCCTTGAATCTCTTTGCTTCTCCCCCTGATCTTTCCACCCTCCCGACGATCTGATGGCCTAAGATAACGGGCAAGTGTAAGGGAGGGGTTCTTCCCTCGATTTCATCCAGTTCGGTGTGGCACACCCCACACCGCGAAACCTTTATAAGGATTTCCTTTTCTCCAGGGACAGGTTCCTTCATGTCGACAAGCTGGAGGGGTGAATTATCCGCTTCGAGATTCACCATTTTTCTGAGTACCATTGCCTTCATTGGTCTTCCCTTACCCTTAATGATATCTATTTTCGTGTAGAACTGAAACTATCTCAAACACTATTGCTGCCATGTATCTCCTCCATTGAAATACTTTTGTGACAGATCTAATCCCACGAAGGAATTGTACCTGAATATTTACAGCCACCTCCTTCTCCATATATAATGATAATGGTATTTGCGATGAAAAAGGTAATTATAGCCAGAGATATCAAGGCGATCCTCGAAAAGAAACAAACTTTTCTCGACAGATCTGCTGTCAGATTATTTTCGGCGCCTTCAAATGAGAAGATCCTTGCCCTTCACAGATCCATAAAGGCAGATCTTATTATCGCAAAACTCAATATGCCGGAGATGAGCGGCGAAACGCTCTGCTCCCTTATCCGCGACGATGAAGCATTACGGCATGTCTCCATCATTATTGTCTCTTCTGAAAATGAGTCAGACCTTGCAAAGTGTGTACAGTGCAGGGCGAATTCATTCATCTCAAGCCCCGTGGACACCGAGCTCTTGCTGCAGGAAGCGCACAGACTCCTCAATATTGCTCCAAGAACGTCATACAGGATTCCTATTCGTGTGAAGTTTTTTGGAAAATCAAAAGGGAGGGTCTTCACGGGCTACACAGAAAATCTGAGCTCCTCAGGTATGCTTCTCTGTACGCTGAGTCATCTTTTCGAAGGCGACCCCATAATGTGTTCATTCTCTGTCCCGCAGTCAGTTCAGGTCACAGCACAGGCTGAGGTCGTACGGGTCCTTGGAAAAGAACCAGGACATAGTGGCAGTTGCTATGGCATCAAATTTACCAACCTCAGTGCCAGTGTCGCTTCTGCCATTCAGGAGTTTGTGGAGAAGGGTTATGAGAACGAATAGAAAGCACTCATCAAGTGCACCGGTAAGTTTTGGCGCTAACCCTGGCAGTCTCGCGCCGATAGAGATAACTATTCATGAGGGCGATCGAGTATTGACCTGATAAAATGAAGAAAATGGACATCCTTTCTTATAATCTCTACTCCCATTCCGTTCTTGAAAGTTTTGACCGGACTCCCTGCCACCTTTCCCTTAGCTGTTCTCCAGGCCCTTATGACTCTTATTGTCAATTGAGAGGTTAAACCATCAGGGAGATGCACTGTGATATCCTGTACCGTGTCCAGGGGAAGGGGATAGTTGGTTCTTATAAAAAGGCCATTCAGTGAAAAGTCACTTACTATTCCCCTGTAGGTGACCCCATCTGAAGCAAATTCGACCTCGCATCTCCGGATATACCTTTTGTGCTTTCTCCTATTTATCACTCTTTAACCCTTTTCTGCTCTTTTGACACTCACCAAAATGCGCCGTCCACTCCCTTCACGACACTTTAGAATTACAAGGTAATTTTTGTATGAATTATCCATGAGCAAGCACCGCTTGTCAAGAAATTCTTGACCTTTTCAGGATTTAATCCTTGTATCTTCCTCTCCTACCGATAGATGTGGTATAAAGAGAATAAGATCGGTAAGGCAGGAGAACGAAGTTCTTCCTGGGTCAAAGAACCCTGACTACAGTTTGTTCCCTGCCTCCCTGAACCATGATAGGATGATTGGGCCATTAAAGAGCCCTGGTTACGCGGGAGGATTGGTGGGGAGGCATACCCTGTCTTGTCGGAAAGCCAGCCAAGGAGGTAAGGTCATGCCAGAGCTTTTCGTGGGGATCGATGTAGCCAAGGACACGTCTTCAGCACAGGGGATCGACAGCAGCGGCAAGGGACTGTTCTCACTGACCTTTAGGTAATGGTACAGTTTGATTTTTTTAAGGTATAGACAGGGAAAGAAATATTTGCCATACTCATTATGTGAAGACAAGAAAGAAACTCAAAGCTACTGACCCGAATGTCATTGCTAAAGCCATCCTTGATGCAGTCATAGAAGAAGAAAAAGACTCTTTTGCTGTTGCCCTCGGTAAACGAGGAGGGTTAAAGGGAGGAAGGGCTAGGGCTGCTAATACCCGCAATGAAGGAAGCTCGAATTCATGGCATGCAAGTTATTTGGGGATGGTGTCCAGATTTACAGACTAGTCCAGATGACAATCTAAGAGAACACGCTGACTTTATAAGAGCTAAGAATTTCGCTTCTATCTTTCCTTAATTTTTCTTTTTCCTGAAACTGACCCACTACCGACCTTTACGATGGACTCAGAGGGGTTCATGCAGCTGTGGAAAGCAATCACTCAGCACAGTAAGGATCTCTCGGAAGTTATCGCTGCCGTTGAATCCACTGCATGTTATCACATCAATCTCTATTCCTTTCTAACGGCAAAAGGGGTTCCCACCGTGGTGATCAATCCCCTGCTCATTGCCAATTTTTCCAAGCTGTCTCTGAGGAAGACCAAGACCGATAAGAAGGACGCGGTGACTATAGCCCAATTTCTTCTGGTGCATCAGGACACGATCAGCCAGCTGTCGTTGTCTCAGGACCTGCAGGACTTTCGGGACATCGCCAGGGAGCGGGAGTC
>DASPUA010000208.1:0-2014 GCA_035623135.1 Thermodesulfovibrionales bacterium
CGTTTCACCTCAGAAGAAGTATGGAAGAGAAGCTCAAAAGGATCTTTCAGGCATGCTCCAAAAAGGTACGTTGAGTCTCCGATCCTTTGGTAACATTTTCCTATGAGTCAACTGGCAAGAAGGGCCTGCCAAGCAAAGAAAGGGGAGGAGGTTTGAGCCTGTTGATTGCATGTGCATAGCTCTTCACGAGGAAAGTAACGACAGAATTAAGTTTATCCTCCTGACTTATTATTACATTACGTGTGGTACAATGATTGAGGGTCACTTTTACACAAAGACTCTCCTGAAGAGGAAGTCAAAGGCAAATGAAAATACCATTAACTGCTATTCGTTCAAGGATTCCCAAAAACCAATGATACGTGGGGGTATTTTTTTTATTGGGGTTTGGTTACTTCTTGTCTGTGCCGCCTGTTCCGCTCAAATTGATAAGCAAAAATTTGATAAGGTAAACCATACTGTTCAGACACTACAACACACCATCTCGGTCGGTGACGACTACCCGCAGCTCGGTGCATTGATTCAGCAGCTCTCCATTGAGATCGAATCACTGAATGTACGTGTGACCTCCAAGGAAGAGCGCGACCTTGTACAGGAGTACACAAAACTCCTGAAGATGTATCAGGACGGCTTTCTCCTGTGGAAATATCGTGCAGAATTCAGCAGTCATAATTTTGTTCCGAAGGGGCGTATCTATGTGGGGCAGGACGTCGAAGCCATTGTGGTAAAATACCGGCTTCCCACCGAAACGCATACATTTGAGCCTACTCAGAAGACATGGAAAAGCATAGCAGAGGACTCAATCCGGATAATCTGGGATAATGCAGATGCGCAGGTGAAGAGAATAAATGCCCTTTTGAATGGCTGACTCCCTTCAAACGCCCCGCCTGCCTACTCTTTTAAAATCCTCCAGAGGGTGATCTCGGAGATGCCCAAGAGTGCCGCAGCCTTCCTTTTATCGCCATCCACCATCTCCAAAACCCTTGTGGTATAGTCCTTCGTGAGTTCATCAATAGTCTTGATGCCTTCGGGCGAAAAGGTATCGATCCTGAATTTCTTGATACTCACAGGCAGGCTCTGCGGAGTGATATCGGTGCCTTGTTCAAGGATAATGGCCCTCTCGATGATATTTTCCAGTTCCCTCACATTTCCCGGAAAACTGTAGCCCATTAAGATATCCAGCGCCTCCTGTGTGAACCCTGAAATCTTTTTGGTCGATTCAGAAAGATGTTTCTGGAGAATATAGGTGCAGAGGGGTTCTATGTCCTCCTTCCGCTCTCTCAGCGGGGGGACGAAGATGTCCATAATGTTCAACCGGTGATACAAATCCTCCCTGAATGTCCCCTGGGCGATCTGCTCTCTCATGTTCTGGTGTGTGGCGGCGATAAACCGCACATTTACCCTGATAGGTACCTTTCCTCCAGCCCTGGAAAATTCACCTTCCTCTACGACCTTAAGCAATTGTGTCTGAATACGGGAAGACATCTCGGTGATATCGTCTATGAACAGGGTGCCTGAATCTGAAATTTCGATGAGCCCCTTCCTTGTGCTCTCAGCACCTGGAAAAGCTCCCTCCTCGTGGCCAAATATCTCACTAGCGAGGGCTTCCTCGCTTAGCGCGGTACAATGCACGGCAAGAAAGGGCATGTTCTGCCTCCTGCTGGTAAAGTGAATGATCTTCGCAAGAAGGCCTTTCCCCACCCCGGTCTCTCCGGTGAGGAGCACGTTACAGTCCGAATCCTTCATTCCCTCCACATTATTCATTATCTTTTGCATATCTTGGCTCCGGGCAATGACGGAGACCCCCTTGTGCATGCCTAAGAAAGTTCTCAAAAAAAGATTTTGCGTTTTCAGGATTTTCCGTTCATGAATGTTCTTTACTTTCAGGATGAGTTCGTCTAGGTTAAAAGGCTTTGTAATGTATTCAAAGGCCCCTTTCTTCATTGCTTCCACCGCTGCATCGATGCTCCCGAACCCTGTAACGATCATTACCTCCATGGCGGGATGGCTCTTCTTC
>DASPUA010000209.1:0-8605 GCA_035623135.1 Thermodesulfovibrionales bacterium
AACGGCTTTAGATCATAAGGTGTTTATTGCCCGTCGTACTGAGCTTAATTATATTAGGCCCCACGGACGTCAGTAGGAGGAAGGAAGTCTAATCTTTTCTTTTTCAAGAAAACATAACTATCGGTGACTGATTTCTCGAACACAATCTATCGAGCATGACATTGAATAGGGTGGGGCTACCTAATAAATAACTACTTGATTTATAAGGACTTTTGAAAACTTCAAGACGCAAGTGTAACTTTCAAGCAACGTAGAGGCCGGAAGCTGGCTTTGCTTAGCAACCACTCGGTGAAGCGCAGTCTCTACGGGTACAACTATATCTCAAGCTAAAGGCGGCCTGCATTCTTCCTCCTCAGAGAGATCGTCAGCATGCAGCACCGATACTATAATCATACATGAAATACTCATTTACTTACCAGCAACCTCCTGGCAGTACCTACAACCACGCCCAACACTATCACAAATCTCCTGAAGAGTTCTACCCCCGGACATAATCTCTACCACACCACCACCAGAACCACCAGAACGACCATCCAGACTATCCTGAAGGGTTGGGCAGCCACGCGTCTCTAAAAGCACAGGACGATCAATTTTACGCTCTTCAATAATAGGGGGGATAATGGAAACATTTTTTTTCTCCCTCATAGGTTCAATGGTTCGTGGATAGTACACAACAGAAGGTTGTGGAGACGAGGGTATATACCTTTCTAAATCCTCATTAGTGTAAACTTTACCCTGTGAAAAAACAGTAAGGGGAAAAAGCAAAACAAACATTATTCCGATTAGAATATTCATACTATCATCCGCCGCGCAGCCCCAAAGATTCTGTAAATACTATACAACGTCCCCACCAAAAAGAAAAAGGAAGAGAAGAAATCCCCGCTGAATACCATTGTATGGATCGCTCCCTGCTTGTCAAGTTACTTCGACCTCCTTCGATTCGCTACGGCCTTCGGTGACAAGCAGATCGCGACCTAAAATACCTCCCTTTAGCGGGGGATTTTCTTCCGGGAGAATTTTCCTCTTAATGTTTTTGATGAGAGTTTCCTTTAGTTCGTCGACAATATTCAAACTAAGACCAAGGATAGCCAGATCCTCAATCAGAAGCCTCATAACGTCTTTATGGCAACGCACACGATAAAGAAGCCATCTCTCACTCTGTGGTGTCATTTTAAGCTAATACCTGCCTTCTCATTCTCTATCTGAAATATTTAATTCCTGAGTACTAGACGTTTTGAAGGTAGGGCTACCCTGAACAGCATCATCATCCAGGGCAGCCCGGGAACAGCCTCGAAGGTCACTCGAATAAAAGGCCCCATTAAGAAAACCATCAATTTCATAGCCCAACGATTGCAAATACTTAACCACTTCTTCGTCTTTAAGATTCTTTAAAGGCTTCACAACACGGAAGCCTTTTGACCTAAGGTAATCAGCCAAGCCACTTTCCCCCAAAACAGACTTAATTCGATCAAATGGGCTCTCATACCGATGCTAAATAGGGGGAGGGTATTTTTTGAGAAACAGTTTAAGGATGCAACCAACCCAGTGAGGTGTAGCGCCGGCACATTCCTCCAACCTTTGACGGAAGGTAGTACGGGAGAAGGTGGTCAACAACGAACCATCTTGATATAGCTCGAAAAGCCCGGGAGAGGTCTGCCTGATATCGTAACGAGCGCCCATGCGAGAATCTCAGCATATTTAACATAATATATCTTATCAGACATTTCATATAAACAGGTAATGTTAGCAAAATGTTACTAAATGAGTTGAAAACGTACCAGATCCTTACACACTCAAGGCGGTCTACGTATTTGAGCATGATTTAGGCAGTAGACAAATTCTTTCTTTACAGCATATTACGAGGATTCTATCGGATATCCAATGAGACTGTCATCCTTCACCCCGGCAATCCTTACGTACGCAACATCTCTCGGCCTCGAGCTCTCAAGACGCGCCCTCACCCGCAGGTAATTCGCGGTTGTCCCAGTGCAGTATCCTTCCTCATCAATCTCCTCTACAATCATATCAAGGATCTTTCCAGTCTGGTTATGCATGTAGTCGTTTTTTTTCTTTTTTCCAAGCGTCCTTAGGATTTCGCATCTCTTCTTAATCGTAAGGTCATTAAGCCTTGGTTTCATTTCAAATGCCATCGTACCCTTCCTAGCTGAAAAGGGAAAGACATGCGCATAGGATATGGGTGCTTTTTCAAGAAGCTTTCTTGTGTTTTCAAATTCATTTTCACCCTCGCCCGGGAAGCCGGCAATAATATCAGTCCCTATCGAAACTCCAGGAAGCCTTCCGGCAATTGGAAGAAGTTTGTCTTTAAATTGCAAAGAGTTATATTTTCTGTTCATCATGCCTAATATTTTATTATCCCCGCTTTGAAGAGGGATATGAAGGTGGTTGCAGATCCTCTTTTCCTGAATTAACTCCATGAGTTCTTCATCTATTTCATTGATTTCAAGAGAGCTGAGCCTTATTCTCTGCATTTTGGTTTTCAGCAGGATACTTCTTATCAAAACAGAAAGTTTTACTTTAGGTACTAAGTCATATCCATACATTCCTAAATGTATTCCTGTTATCACAACCTCGTTATAAGAGCCCTCTAATGAACCTATCTCTTCAATGATCTCATTCATCTTCCTGCTCCTCGATCTACCCCTGGCTTTTGGAATAATACAATAACTGCACGCGTTATCGCATCCATCCTGCACCTTAATGAAATGTCTGCTCTTATAGTTTCGACCTGGACTTACATCTTTACATGAGGTAACATTACATAACTTATTAATAATAGATTCTTTTTTATTATTAGCGACTACTGCTGTCACCCCATCCATGGATCTTACTGCCTCCCCATTAAGTTCAGAATAACAGCCTGTTACTATAATCTTTGACCCTGTCTTGGCTGCCCTTCTTATGAGTTGCTTCGACTGATAGTCACTCTTTGAGGTAACTGAGCAGGTATTGATTATGCAGAGGTCAGGACGCCCATCCAGATCCACCACTTTACAGCCGTGGGACAGAAGTTCAGCTGCAATCTGCGAGCTCTCTGCCTGGTTGACCTTACACCCCAGTGTCAATAACGAAATATTCACAACAACTCTCCCTCAAAAGAGTGCTTTCTGGCAAGGACAATTCTTACATGGACAACCTTGCCCTTCAGATTATCATTTCCCTTAAAATTAACTATTTTATTGGATCTTGTCCTTCCTGTAACCATATCGTTGTCTGTCTCACTCGGTCCTTCAACGAGTATTTCCTGGATCGAATTCTCAAGCTTTTTATTCAATTTCAATGTAATGGAATCCTGGACCTGGAGTATCTCTGTCAGCCTTTTCGATTTCATCTCATCGTCCACTTGGGGACCCATCGCTGCAGCCTTTGTTCCCTGTCTTGGCGAGAACTTAAAGGCAAATATGCCGTCAAATTCAACATTTTTCAATGCATTAATGGTCATCATATGGTCATCTTCCTTCTCTCCCGGAAAGCCAGCTATTATGTCTGTGGTTATTGAAATTCCCGGAACGCTCTTGCGGAGGGAGTCCACTTGCTTGCAGTAGTCATGGAATGTATACCCCCTATTCATTAACCCAAGGATTCTGTCAGAACCAGACTGCAGAGGAAGATGAATATGGTCACACACCTTATCAAGCATGGAAATGGCAGATATCAACTCCCCTGAAAGGTCTCTTGGGTGGGATGTAACAAACCGGATCCTTTCTATGCCGGAGATGGAATTAATCTCTCCAAGAAGTCCTGCAAAGTTCATATCGCTCCTGTAGGAGTTCACATTCTGACCAAGGAGGGTCACCTCCCTAAAGCCTTCTTCAGAAAGCCCCCTTATCTCTTTCAGAATATTCCCCGAAGGCCTGCTTCTCTCCATCCCCCTTGTATACGGAACAATACAGTAACTGCAGAAATTATTGCATCCATAGGTGATAGAGACCCATGCCCTCCCCTTTTCCTTTCTCAGCACAGGGAGGTCTGTATACGCAATTTCCTGGTTATCGTCATTCGCGATACTGGAAGATCTTCTTTGAATAAGATCAATGACTCTATGAATGTTCTGGGGACCGAACACAAAATCCACATAAGGTGCCCTTCTGAAAATCCTGTCGCCCATTTGCTGCGCAATACAACCCGCCACAGCGATCTTAAGATCAGGTCTCTTTCTTTTAAGAGCTTTTATCCTCCCTAGGCCGCTGAAGAACTTTTGTTCAGCCTTCTGTCTGATACTGCAGGTATTAAAAATAACGAGGTCTGAATCCTTTGCGCTTTCAGCCTCGCTATAGCCCTCCTCGGTCAGGAGACCTGATATCTTTTCAGAGTCGTGCACGTTCATCTGACAGCCAAAGGTCACAATATAAAATCTTTTTGGGGACATTCATAAAAATACCACTAATGCTTCATCTGAAGCAAGTGATTAACAGGCAGACACAACAGTGAGGAACACAAAAAAGGCACCCAGACAACCAGGTGCCAAAAGTAAGCGATACTGTTCAAGCGTGAGGATAACTTCCCGGCTCTACCCCAGTTTCTCCTTCACAGGAAGTTCCACCACATTGGAGTCCTCTCTATTCATAGAAGAACGCCCCTCAAAAATGCCCCCTTCAGACACGGTGAGCTTGGGAGCGTTGATATCCCCTGTCACCTTCCCCTTTGACTTAATTTCAAGTATCTCTTTGGCAAAAACGTTTCCCTCTATCTTGCCGCCCACAATAACGCCCCTTGCCGACACGTTCCCCTTCATGCTTGCCTTTTCTCCCAAAATGACCCAATCTGCTTCCACATTGCCATCAACTATCCCGTCTATCCTGAGTGTTCCCTTTGATTTTATATCTCCCTTGAAATGGCTATGCGCCCCTACAAATGACTCGAGTTTTTCGGTATTTTTTGAGAACATATTCATGACCTCCCTTCTAAGAATTTCGCAGGGTTCACATGTCTTCCGTCCTTCCAAATCTCATAATGGCAGTGGGGTCCTGTCGTGCTCCCTGTTGAGCCTGAATACGCAACAATGTCGCCCCTCTTCACGCGCTGTCCGATCTTCACCACAACATTACTGTTGTGAGCATAAAATGTGGAAAATCCAAAACCATGCTCCAATCCCACAAGATTTCCACTTCCTCCGCTCCGGCCTGCAAAGCTTACGACCCCGTCAGCCGTCGCCCTAATGGGGGTTCCTGATTCCACCGAGATGTCGACACCTGAATGAAAGTCATTTCCCCCATGCACAGGGTTCTCCCTGCTCCCGTAAGGCGAGGTGATTCTTCCTGTTGTCGGCCATCCCCTGGGCGTTGCCATGTAAATGTCTTTTTGTTCTTTCAGATACTCCTTGATATCCTTCACATTCTCCACAGTATCCTTTATCTGGTTCCTTAATGCCTCCAGGTCAATGGAACCGCTATCACTTGTAATATGGACATTCTCCAGTACTTCCTCTCTTGTTCCGAGGGAAAACAACCTTCTGAACTCGGATTCTGCGTTTTTGAGGGCAGCGATGGTCGCATTCAACTCAACGAATTGTCCCGAGTAATACTTGAGCCTCTCCCTCATCATCCGATATTCAAAGGCGTTGACTGCAATGGAGATAACATAAATGGATCCTATGAGCCAAAGGCCGACCGACAGGACGATTCCTATAGAGGGCAATTTGATGCTGAAATGTTTAGAATTGCTGTGTGGTACCAACATAATCGTAATAGGAGTAAACGCCTTCTTTATGAACCCACTCAATCTACTCATACCTTACCTCCTTTTTTCCCTTCACTACAGTGCCTATTACATATGAATCAAATCCCGCACTCTTCAATAATCCAACGGCATCTCCTGCCGCTTTTTCGGCAACCACGACGATGCAGCCGATTCCCATGTTAAATGTCCGTTTCATGTCATTCGCAGGTACGTCACCCATTTTCTCAATAACCCTGAATATGGCAGGCACTGGCCATGAACCTTCCCTTACCACAGCCCCCACCCCTTCAGGCAAAACCCTCGGGAGATTGCCGGGAATTCCTCCGCCTGTGATATGGGCAATCCCCTTGATCCGTATGCGCTCCTTCAATGCATTGATTGCCTTTACATAGATCCTTGTGGGCCTGAGCAACTCTTCTCCAAGCGTGCTTCCCAACTCAGGGATATACGTAGAGACATCCATTTTCCCGAGCTCAAAAAAAACCTTTCTCACCAGGGAATAGCCATTACTGTGGAGACCCTGGGACGCAAGTCCGACCAATGCGTCACCCTCACTTATGTCCGCGCCGTCGATCATTCTTTCCTTATCCACAACCCCTACGGCGAAGCCTGCAAGGTCATATTCCCCTTCCTGATAGAATCCGGGCATTTCAGCGGTCTCACCGACAATGAGCGCACACCCGGCCTCTCTGCAGCCTGCAGCAATTCCCTCGATAACCATGGCAGCCTTTTCAGGTTCCAGCTTTCCGGTGGCAAAATAGTCGAGGAAAAAGAGGGGCTCAGCACCACTGGTCAGTATGTCGTTCACGCTCATAGCCACAAGGTCGATACCAACGGTGTTATGCCTGTCCATCAGAAACGCAATTTTGAGTTTCGTTCCCACCCCATCTGTTCCGCTTACCAGAATGGGCTCATTGTATTTTGCATTCTCGAACCTGAAGAGGGCACCGAAGGAACCTATATCTGTCAGGACCTCTTTCCTAAAAGTCTTCTTCACGAGAGGCGAGATCATTGTCACGAATCTCTCCCCTTTGTCGATGTCCACCCCCGCCCTTTTATATGTTATCTCTTCCATTGCCATCATAGATTACAGACATTATATAAACAAAAAACCACAAAGAGAACCACCCCCTTGCTCTCCCCCCAGCGCAATCTTTCCTTTTTTGGGAAGCTTTTGAAATTACAGATATTTTGCATAAAGGATATCCAAAGTCAAGAGTTTTTGGTCATGCAATTGCGTTCGCGAACGCAAAAATGTTAAAATTTCCAATTATATTAAGCCTGAAGGAGATTCCTATGCCAGGAGATAAAATTCCGGTTGGATTAACGTTTGATGACGTACTGCTTCTCCCCTCAAAATCTGATATCCTCCCCAGGGACGCAGATATATGTACGCAGCTTACAAAATCCATAAAAATTAATATTCCGCTGCTGAGCTCTGCTATGGATACCGTAACAGAAGCTGCTATGGCCATTGCCATAGCACGGGAGGGAGGAATCGGGATTATCCACAGGGCAATGTCTCCCCAAAAGCAGGCATCGGAAGTGGACAAAGTGAAGAAATCCGAGAGCGGCATGATTATTGATCCCATCACCATAGCGCCTGACGCCCGCATATCCGAGGCATTGTCTCTTATGGAGAAGTACAAGATATCGGGGGTGCCTGTTACAGTGGAAGGAAAGCTCATCGGCATTCTGACAAACAGGGATTTAAGGTTTGAGACAAAACTGACGAAAAGGGTCTCAGAGGTGATGACAAAAGAGAGGCTTGTCACCGCTCCCGTGGGCACTGACATAAATAAGGCCAAAGAGTTATTACACAAGTACAAAATAGAGAAACTCCCCATAGTTGACAAGCATTTCAATCTCAAAGGGCTCATCACCATCAAGGATATCGAGAAACGCCGCAAATACCCCACTGCATGCAAGGACAGTGTGGGAAGACTGCGCGTTGGCGCAGCGGTAGGCGTAGGAGACGAGGCCCTTTACCGGGCCGAGCTTGTACATAAGGCTGGTGTAGACGTGATCGTCATTGACACGGCGCATGGCCACACAAAGGCAGTACTCACAACACTTAGGGCGATAAAGAAAAAGGTGGGCATCGATACTATTGCAGGTAATGTGGCCACGCCTGAGGGAACATTAGATCTGGTAAAGGCCGGGGTTGATGCCATAAAGGTCGGCATAGGTCCAGGCTCTATATGTACCACACGTATCGTTGCAGGAGCAGGTGTTCCCCAAATCACTGCCATAATGAATTGTTACGGGGTGGCAAAGAAGGCAAAGGTTCCCATCATTGCTGACGGAGGGATAAAATACTCGGGTGACATTATCAAGGCCCTTGCTGCAGGTGCCCACTCTGTAATGTTAGGAAGCCTTTTTGCGGGAACTGAAGAATCCCCTGGAGAGACCGTGCTTTATCAGGGGAGAAGTTACAAGGTATACAGGGGCATGGGTTCCCTTGGTGCAATGGAACAGGGAGCAAGGGACCGTTACATGCAGGAGGGGGTTGAAGCGAAAAAACTGGTTCCTGAGGGTGTAGAAGGAAGGGTGCCCCATAAAGGACCTCTTTCCCAAAGTGTCCACCAGCTTATCGGGGGACTCAGATCCGGTATGGGATATTGCGGCTGTAAAAACCTTACGGAACTGAGAGCAAAGGCGAGATTTATCAGAATCACCAGTGCAGGTCTCAGGGAGAGCCATGTGCATGATGTCATCATCACAAAGGAGGCGCCAAATTATCGGATAGAGCAATAGCGGGAACGAGGAAGAATAAAGAGCCTAGGTACGCGATTCGCCCATGCGTGCGTAATCCTCGATTCTGTCCGATCCCAAGACCATTATGGATCATAAAATATTAGTCCTTGATTTCGGATCACAGTATACCCAGCTTATTGCGAGGAGGATA
>DASPUA010000210.1:0-5035 GCA_035623135.1 Thermodesulfovibrionales bacterium
CTCGGCGTTCACCAGCCCCACTGACCACCTTCCCACCACAATACCTGACGCCGCGATGGTAAAGACCAGAGCCAAGGTAATCAGCACCTTTTTTTTCGTTATCATCCTTCCTTATCCTCCGTCTATTTTCTCTTCAGCCACTGCATGGGATCAAGGGGCTTTCCCTTGTAGCGCACCTCAAAATACAGGGAAGGGGCATTCACAATCCCTGACTCCCCTACTTTGCCCACGACATCCCTAATCTTTATTATATCTCCAACCTTCAAAAAAGTCTCTGAGAGATTTCCGTAGAGCGTGTGATACCCCTCCCCATGGTTGATGATTACAAGATTGCCGTACCCCTTAAACCAATCCGCGAAAACGACCTTGCCGGCATACACTGCCTTTACCGGGTCCTCATCACTTTTTATATAGATGCCGTTTCTAAAGACAGGGGTGTTGAATTTGGGGTCCCTCTGACTCCCATAGGGAATGGCCACCTTTCCGTTCACGGGCCAGATAAGATTCCCCCTCAGTCCTGAAAAGCCCTTTGCCTCATAGGTATCTTTTTCTTCAAGCTTCCTCAGCACATCAAGGAGCCGTTTGGAAGCCTCCTGGAGCTCCTTGAGCAATCTTTCCTGTGAGGCCTTCTCCTTCCTCACCGACGCCAAGATGATCTCCTTATCCCGCTTTGTGTCCGAGAGGGACGCCTCTATGGGCTTGAGTCTTTCCTGGCTCTTTTTCAACTCTGCACGGAGACCCTGCAACTGTCTTCCCTTTCTGTCCAGTGATCTGAGGTTCTCCGCAAACTCCTCAATAATTTTTCGGTCCTTCATGGCAATGCGTTCGAGATACTTCCACCTTCTCACAAGGGCTGCCAGGTCATCCGTTGCAGCGAGAAGAAAAACAATATCCCCGGATTGCCCGTACCGCTGCATGGCCTGGAGTCTTCTCTTGAGCCATGCTCTTTCCTTCCCCAGTTCTTCCTCAATCACCGATATCTCCTGCTCAACCCTTCCGATCTCAGACTCGGTCTGCCTCATGCGTTGTTGCTGCTTTCTTAATTCTGCCTCGATAGTAGTGAGACTCCTGTTCACACGGTCAAGGTCCTCAAGGACCGAACGCTCACGTTTTTTTGCATGCTCAAGACTCTGCCTCCGGGCCTCCATCTCTTTCTGGAGTTTCTGGTATTGCTCTTTTGCGTCTTCAGCGAGCGCATTGTCTGGAAAGAGAAGGCCGGAGAAGAGCGAACTGGGAAAAGAAAACAGAAGAAATGCAGCAAACCATATCAGGCGTCTCGAGTAACGGACTCCTAGAACGTTGCTTTTCGCATTGTGCATTGTTGCCTTGCTAGAATTTTATCCTCCCCATGGCGATAAAAGAGCCGGTAATCCCGAGGAACAGCCCGATGAGGGGAAGGGGCAGGAACAACTCCCCGGGGAATACCACAGTCCTCACTATGGGTAGGGTAGCGCTTAATTGGCGGAATACGCTGAAGTAAAACGTGATAACGACAAGCATACTGAGAACTCCGCCAACAATCCCGATAACAGCCCCCTCTATCACAAAGGGGGTTCTGATAAAAGCCCTGGTCGCTCCAAGCAGTTTGAGTGTCTCGACCTCTTCCTTCCTTCGGTAAAAGAGTATTTTCACCGTGCTGTAACAGATGAAAACAATCCCGGAAACGGTTACCATGGTAAGAATGAGACCGATGGTTTCCAGCGCGGTCTTAAGGGAATGAATGGAAAGGAGAAATTTCTCCCCATACTGCACATCCTCGATACCCTCTATCTTTTTCAGGGAATTCACAAATGCCTTTACTGACTCGGGCCCCATCGCTTCTTTCTTGAACCGTATTTCTATGGATGCGGGCAACGGGTTCTCATTCAGCCCCTCGAGAACGTACTCGGCATCCTTGAGGGATGCTCTCAGCTCATTCAATGCCTCGGCCTTTGATACATATTTCACCTTCTCTATCCCGCTCCGTTCCGTGAGGGCGGTGATAATGTCCTGGGCCTGCTTCTCATTTACCCGGTCACCGAGATAGGCCACAACGAAAAACCGCTCAGGAAGTTTTCTCGCAAAGAGATTGATATTATAGACGGTCGATACCATAAGGGTGATCACTAACAATCCCATGGCAATAGTGAGCATGGAAAGGAGGTTAATCCATTTTTCGTGCCACAGGCTCTGGAGCGCAATCTTCAGCGAATAGGGCATGGGTTATCCCTTCTCCTCCCGCACCAGGGAGGCATTATCAAGCCTGAGGATCCTCAACCCCGTGTCTTTAAATAGAGTGGGATTGTGGGTTGCGATAAGGATCGTGGTGCCCTTTGCGTTGATATCCCTGAATATTCTCATAATCCCCGCAGCAGTGTCGGGATCGAGATTTCCGGTGGGTTCGTCAGCCAGCAGAATAGTGGGATCGCCCACAATGGCCCTTGCGATCACTACCCTCTGCTGCTCTCCCCCTGAAAGGGCAGAGGGAAGACTGTCTACCTTATGCCGGAGGTTCACCATTCTGAGCGCATCAAGCACCTGGGCCTTCACCTCTCTCTCGGAAATCCTCCTTACTCTCAGGGTCAACGCGATATTATCAAAGACATTTCTATTGAGCAGGAGCCTGAAGTCCTGAAACACGATCCCGATTGTCCTTCTCAACTTCGGAATTGTGGAACCGTTCAGCCTCGCGGTATCCCAAGTCGCGACAGATATTCTGCCGCTGTCAGGCATCTCGGCAGCATAAATGAGTTTGAGAAGGGTACTCTTCCCCGCACCGCTCGGTCCTGTAAGAAAAAGCATCTCACCTTTCCCTATGGAAAGATCGATATTTCTGAGGGCAGTGACTGTATCGTAAAATTTTGATACGTCCTGAAACTCTATCATAAGGACGTCTTGATCGTGTTCACTATAGCGTCCGGGGTGAGCCCGTAGAATTCCAGCAGCTCCTCAGGCTTGCCTGAACGGCCAAAGGTGTCCCTTATTCCCATGCGCCTCACCGGTACCGGTTGTTTTTCAGAAAGCACCTCGGTCACCGCGCTTCCCAGTCCTCCTATCACTGAATGCTCTTCCACGGTCACGATGAGCCTGGATGACTCTGCTGCCCTGAGCACCGAATCCGCATCGAGGGGTTTGATGGTGGAGATATTGATGACTCCCACGTCCATCCCCTCTGACTTCAGTATCTGCTGGGCCTCCAGGGATAGAGAGACCATGATACCTGTGGCAATGATAGTGGCGTCCTTCCCCAGGTGGAATATATGCGCCTTGCCCACCTCAAACCGGTAGCTCTCGGGCATCACCTGGGGTACCTTCATCCTTCCCAGTCTCACATATACAGGTCCCTCAAAGTCAGCAATCGAATAGATCACCTGCTCGGTCTCCCTGCCATCTGCGGGTACGATTACGGTCATATTGGGCAGGACCCTCATAAGGGCTATATCCATCAGGGCCTGATGGGACGCCCCATCTTCACCCACCGTGATTCCCGCATGTGTGGCAACAAGCTTTACATTGAGATTTGAGTAGCAGATGGTCTGGCGTATCTGCTCCCATGCCCTTCCTGTCTCAAATACTGCAAATGTGGAGGCAAAGGGGAGTTTCCCGGCCAGAGAGAACCCCCCTGCGGTTCCGATCAAATCCTGTTCAGATATTCCCAGATTGAAGAACCGCTCAGGGAAGGCCTTGGCAAACTTTGCGGTCTTTGTGGAACCCGAGAGATCTGCATCAAGCACCACTACATCGTTTCTTTTCTTCCCAAGTTCCAGGAGTGCAGTGCCATAGGCATCCCGTGTAGCCACTGCCTGGGACGCTCTTCCTGATGAAGGGGAATCTTTTCTCTCGCCCATTATCTCAGCTCCTCCAACGCCCTGTCCCGCTCTTCCTTTGTGGGTGCAATACCATGATACTCTGCCTTGCCTTCAAAAAAAGACACCCCCTTTCCCTTCACCGTCCTTGCCACAATCACACTGGGCCTGCCTTTTACCGTTTCCGCTTCATCCAGTGCATTTGCAATCTGCTCCATCGCATGTCCGTCGATGTCCATGACATGCCATCCAAAGGCCTTCCATTTCTCGGTGATGGGCTCTATCTTCATCACATCGCAGCAAAAACCATCTATCTGCAAACCGTTGTTGTCCACAATGGCACAGAGATTGTCAATCCCATAATGGACAGCGGTCATGGCAGCCTCCCATACCTGACCCTCCTGGAGTTCCCCGTCTCCCAAAAGACAATATACCCTTGAGTCGAGACCGTCCATCCTTAGGCCCATAGCCATCCCATTGGCAATGGATAACCCCTGTCCCAGGGAGCCCGTGGATATCTCCACCCCTTTGAGCATCTTTGAACTGGGGTGTCCTTGGAGCGGACTGTCTATTCTCCTGAGCGTCCTGAGAAGTTCCCTGTCAAAATACCCAGTAAGCGCAAGGGCGGCGTAGAGCACCGGAGCTGCATGGCCTTTGGAGAGAACAAACCGGTCCCTCTCTTTCCATTCAGGGTCCTCAGGTCTGTGCCTCATTTTATAAAAGTAAAGTCCTGCCACAATGTCAGCAGCAGAAAGGGAGCCGCCCGTGTGGCCTGATCCCGCCTGGGTGAGCATCTTCACGATCTCTCTCCTCACCTCTTTTGCATGTTCGCGCAAGAGACGGAGATCCCTTGTTGGTGTAGTCAGGCTCATCGGTTCTTTACCTTCTTCGAAATATGTTCAAGGAGAATCTCATCCAGGCTCCTTGAAACCTTTTTTGTGCCCTCGCCCTTCTCCGGCACCACCGCACTCTTTTCCTCGTGCTCGGGAACAGGTTTCAGCTCATCTCCAGACTGCCTCATCTCACCTTTCCCTGTGATCAGCTCCTTTATCGCTTCCCTATGCTGCCGCTTCATAATGTTCCTGAGCTGTTTTTCGAAATCAGGATTCCCGATAATATGGGCATAACTTGTCTTGACCGAGCGAAGGATTGCACCCTGGTGATAGAGGAGTGTCACAATGGAATGGCTCTTAAGACCGCTGTCCTCTGTCTGGACATGGTATTGTTTCCCTTTATGGGAAATATTCGTA
>DASPUA010000211.1:0-7457 GCA_035623135.1 Thermodesulfovibrionales bacterium
ACTTGCGCTCGTATGATTGGGAAGGTGATCTACCCTTGAAGCGACCTTTCGTGCGCACGATCATATATGAAATGCACATCCGCGGCTTCACCGCCAATCCGAATTCCGGTGTTCAACCCGAGAAACGAGGGACATATGCTGGCCTCATCGAAAAGATCCCCTATCTTCAGGACCTTGGCATTACTGCGGTTGAGCTTTTACCAGTCTATCATTTCGACGAACAGGATGCGCCACCAGGGTTCAGGAACTACTGGGGGTATGCACCGGTTTCGTTCTTGGCACCCCATCCGGCATACAGTTCCCGTAAAGACCCTCAGGGAATGGTCGATGAGTTCCGCGACATGGTGAGGGCACTCCACCGCGCAGGGATCGAGGTGATCCTGGACGTTGTTTATAACCATACGGCTGAAGGCAATCATGAAGGGCCGACTCTGTCTTTCCGTGGCTTCGAAAATGATTCTTATTACATGCTCAAACCGGACAGACGGTTTTATGCCGACTACACTGGCTGTGGCAATACGCTCGATGCGAGCAACCCTTTTGTGCGTAGGCTGATCATCGACAGCCTTCATTATTGGGTTCAGGAGATGCATGTGGACGGGTTCCGTTTCGACCTCGCTTCAATCCTGACTCGCGACAAACAGGGCCGACCCTGTGCAAACCCCCCTGTCCTCTGGGACATCGAGACTGATCCGGTATTATCGGGTGTCAAGCTAATTGCTGAGGCTTGGGATGCGGCGGGACTATATCATGTCGGTTCTTTTGTCGGAGACAGCTGGAAGGAGTGGAACGGGAGATTTAGGGACGACGTCAGGAGCTTTCTTAAGGGGGACCGGGATGCGGTCTCAAAATTCGCGTCACGTCTGTTAGGGAGTCCCGATATTTACGGACATGAGGAGCGTGAGCCCGAGCAGAGCATCAATTTTGTCACCTGCCATGATGGATTTACACTAAACGATCTCGTTTCTTACAACAGTAAGCACAACGAGGCGAATGGTGAAGATAACCGCGATGGCAGCAATGACAACCTAAGCTGGAACTGTGGTTTCGAAGGTCCAACCGACGATCATGAGGTCGTGCGTCTCAGGAACCGCCAAGTGAAAAACTTTTTCGCAGTCACCTTGCTTGCGGCAGGAGCGCCGATGCTTCTTATGGGAGATGAGGTTCGGAGAACACAGAGGGGAAATAATAATGCCTACAGCCAGGATAACGAGATCAGTTGGTTTGACTGGGGGCTTATTGAGAAACACGCTGACCTGCACAGGTTCGTCAAGCGCCTCATCTTGGGACGCCTGCAAAGGGATGTTTCCAAGGAGGATCCAGGATTTACCCTGAACCAGCTCCTCCGGCAGTCTAAAATAGCCTGGCATGGTGTAAAGCTCAATCAACCGGACTGGGGAGAGGATTCCCACTCAATCGCATTGACCCTGAGAAGCATAAGAGGAAGATTCATGATCCATATAATGGTAAACGCATTTTGGGAAAAGTTGAAATTCGAGATCCCTTCTGTCCCCGAACTTTCCGATAGCGGCTGGAAAAGGTGGATCGATACTTCCCGAGAATGGCCGGATGACATCTGTTCCTGGGAAGAGGCGCCCGTGATAAGCAAAGCCATTTGCTCTGTGCAGCCCCGTTCAGTGGTTGTTCTCGTTGGTCGACTGAAAAATCGAGAACAATCATAGCTTTGTTTTTTCAGAGCTGATGAATATTTTCAGTCACTTAAAAGAAGGTGGGAGAGAAAGAAAGGAGATGATATGCCTGTAGCCGATTATACGACTTACTGCAAGATGCTGGACAGGGCCCGGAGGGGGCGCTATGCCTATCCTGCAATTAACGTGACATCGCTCACGACCGCAAATGCTGTCCTCAAGGGTCTTGCTGACGGCAGGAGTGATGGTATCATCCAAGTTTCAACAGGGGGCGGGGCCTTTGCTTCGGGATTATCGGTCAAGGACATGGCACTTGGCGCAATTTCTATAGCCGAGCATGTCCATCGTGCAGCGGAGCGGTATCCGATTTATGTAGCCCTTCACACCGACCACTGCCAGGCCGACAAACTCGATAAGCTGGTCATTCCACTTGTTGCGGAGACAGAGAAGAGGAGGGCAGCCGGAAAGCCGAATCTTTTTAACGGCCACATGTTCGACGGGAGTTCCTTGCCGCTCGAGGAGAACCTTGATATTGCCGTCAAACTCCTCGAACGTTTTAAGAAAAGTGAGCTGATTCTCGAAATTGAGGCCGGCGTGGTCGGCGGAGAGGAAGACGGCGTTAGGGGCGAAGCAGGCGCAAAGCTTTACACTACGCCAGATGACACCCTGGAGGTTGCCCGGAGATTGAATGCCGTCAGGGGTGGCCCGTATCTCCTTGCAGCGACCTTCGGCAATGTCCATGGTGTGTACAAACCGGGCCACGTGAAGCTGAAGCCCTTGATCCTGAAGGATTGCCAGGACGCGGTTGTCCAGCAGTACGGCGAGGAGGCACGCTTTTACCTTGTGTTTCATGGTGGCTCAGGTTCAGAACTTCGCGAGATCCATGAGGCACTTGACTACGGAGTTGTCAAGATGAATATTGACACCGATACCCAGTATGCCTTCACCCGTCCTATCGCCGACCACATGCTAAAGAACTATGACGGTGTGCTCAGGGTTGATGGCGAAGTCGGAAACAAGAAGACCTACGATCCCCGGGTATATCTCAGCTTGGCCGAGACCTCAATGGCAGAACGGGTCAAGCAGGCAGTGAGCGATCTCAGAGCTGCAGGAACCACCCTATTTAAGCCCTGAAAGGAGCACTATGGAAGAGACGCAGGATTTTACCGTACAACGGCTTGGCGAATGCACAGTCCCGTCTCCCATGAGCGGGGCAAGGTTCACTAATGATGACGAGCATATTCTCCTCCATAGTGATCTCACTGAGATCAAACGTTACCTTGATGCAGGAAGTGAGCCGCCACGTTTTGAGGCAGCCGGACCGAGGGAGAAGATTTATTTTGACCCCTTGAAGCTTGCCTGTGGCATTGTAACCTGCGGGGGACTCTGTCCTGGGTTGAACGATGTGATCCGGGCAATCGTCCTGAGCCTCCATCATCACTATGGTGTGCGGACGATTTATGGTTTTCCTTATGGATACGAAGGACTGACGCCAAAATGCGGGCACCAGCCGGTCATGCTCACTCCGCAGGTTGTGTCACATATCGCCGAAATGGGCGGCACCATCCTTGGTTCATCTCGGGGCAATCAGGTGGTCTCCGAGATGGTGGACACCCTAGAGAGGATGAAGATCGGCATCCTCTTCACAATCGGTGGCGACGGGACCCAACGGGGCGCCCTTGCCATCAGCGAGGAGGCGGGGCGACGCGGGCTCGCACTGAGCGTAATCGGGATCCCGAAAACAATCGACAACGATATCTCCTATGTTCGGACAACCTTCGGCTTCGAGACAGCTGTATCGGAGGCAAAAAAAGCAACCTATGCCGCAAACGCCGAAGCTGTCGGAGCGCGAAACGGCATCGGATTGGTGAAGCTCATGGGGCGGGACTCAGGCTTTATTGCAGCCTTCTCGGCCTTGGTGGATAATCAGGTGAACTTCTGCCTCATCCCGGAGGTCCCGTTTACCCTTGAAGGTTTTCTTGCTGCACTGACACAACGGATAGAACAGCGGAGCCATGCCGTCATCGTGGTTGCAGAAGGAGCCGGCCAGGAACTTTTCGAGGCAACGGGCGAACGGGACGCCTCGGGTAACATCAAGTATGGTGACATCGGGATTTTTCTCCGTGACCGTATCAAGCAACATTTCAAGCGGATCAGCATAGACATCAATCTCAAGTATATCGACCCAAGCTATATGATCAGGAGTCAGCCTGCGAACCCTCATGACTCGGCTTTTTGCCTATTGCTTGGACATAATGCTGTGCATGCAGGTATGGCAGGCAGGACGGGCATAATTATCGGTTTCTGGAACCACCAGTTCACTCATGTACCAACTCAGCTTGCTGTTTCGCATCGCAAGAAGATCGACCCCGGGGGGTGGTTATGGAGCAGCGTCCTCGCATCGACCGGTCAGCCAGCGGTAATGTGCTGAGCAAAAGATGACGGAAGCCGTGTGCGAATGGAGAAAGGAATACTATGAAACTTCCTCTGCATAAGACTAAGATTGTGTGCACCATCGGCCCGGCTTCGGAATCGCCCGCGGTCATGGAAAAGATGATGCGTGCAGGAATGAACATTGCCCGGCTCAACTTCTCACATGGTGACTTCGACAGACACCGCGTTGTAATCAAAAACCTGAGATCAGCGGCCCGTGCTGCCGAAAAACGGGTGGCTATTATGGCAGACCTCCCGGGCCCCAAAATGCGGATAGGCCAGCTCGCTCAGGAACCCGTGGAACTGAAACCAGGAGACGTGTTCATACTGACGACCGACACCGTTGTCGGCGATTCAGGAAAGGCCTCCGTTACCTTTGAAAGGCTGCCGCAAGCGGTCAGGACCGGCGACACTCTCTTCCTGAATGATGGGATCATCCAACTCGATGTCTCGTCAGTCAAAGGGAACGAGGTCTTCTGCAGAGTGGCTGTCGGCGGTGAACTGCGGTCGCGCAAGGGACTCAATCTCCCGGGCATTGATCTCGGCATCAGTGCCTTTACGGAACGCGACCGTGAATGTCTCAAGTTTGCTGCAGAGGAAGGGATTGACGCGGTCAGTCAGTCCTTTGTCGAGACCGGTGCAGACATCAGGGCTGTCCGTCAGGCTGCGGACGCGCTGGGCTACCATCCCTTTATCATTGCTAAGATAGAACGCTCAAATGCCCTCAGTCACATGGATGACATTCTTGACGTTGCAGACGGTATCATGATCGCCAGAGGGGATCTTGGTGTGGAGGTGCCGATAGAACGGATTGCGATTATTCAGAAGAATCTCATGAGACAGGCCAACAGAAGGGCAAAGCCGGTCATTACAGCAACACAGATGCTTGAATCGATGACCGAGAACAGACGGCCCACACGCGCAGAGGCTACAGATGTATCAAATGCACTCCTCGACGGGACGGACTGTGTCATGCTCTCAGGGGAGTCTGCCATGGGGAAATATCCTGTAGATGCAGTAGAGATGCTCGCGAAGATCGCTGGTGAAGTCGATCGGCAAAGGCGTCCGGTTACTGTCCGGGAACTGTATCAGGGGATCGATATCAGCAACAGGATAAAACCGGCGCATTTGATCGCTATAGCTGTCGAAGCAAGCCTCGAATATGCATCTCCTGCAGCGATATTTGCGCCTACGCATAGCGGCACAACTCCCCGAAACCTCTCCTTTTTCAGGATGCCAGTCTGGATCGTGGCAGTAAGCACTTTTGAGCGGACCTGTCAGAACCTTGTATTCTCCTTCGGAGTTCACCCGGTTCACGTACCTGAGCATCCTGAGGACTGGAATGCCTACATAAAAAGGTGGATCGAGTCCCACGATTTGACAGGTGATCTTGCGATATTGACAGAAGGCCCCTCATCAAAGCATCCCGAGGCGAACCATCGCATGGAGATCATTGAACTAAGGCGTCATCAAATAATGTGAGTATGAAGATCAGCAAAGGTCCGCTGGCAGATCAGTACCAATGATGCACGTAGCAACGACGCAACGCTGAGGAGACCAAGAGTGAAATTTGTGTCATGATATTTGATAGATAAAAGGAGATGACACTATGAAGATTCTGACCACACCGAAGATGGAGCGCTGCAAATGCCCGGCACAGGCGTACCGGTGATACGGTTTGGCGGTATACCCACGGGACATGTCATCCGCCACGAGAATAATTTTTTGCTATGCCCTTGGTTGTTTGTTCTCAAAAATGCATTAACGCTTTGCAGTAGCCGCATCAGCAGCCAGAGGGGTGGGTTTCTTAACTACTCTCTTTTCGATATTCGATTTGCCTTGTTGCGTAGCAACCTTGTCATTATATGCTTTAACAAGGTTAACAGGAGCCAAGTTAAAAGGTGGAACCCCTGCCCGTCTTGTTAAATCTGCAATGAATTCTCTCATATAAGGGAACAGTATTGCAGCACAATTTACATGAACAATCTTATCTAAAATCTTATTGGTTGGAATTTCTTTGAATTGGAACCGCCCTAATAATGACACCCTATATGTGAAGGGCTGATTATCATCAGTAGAAGATACATTTAAAACGACATTTACAATCTTGCCATTGATTCCAGATTGGATGTCAAATGAGGAATTAATCGAAACGGGTTTCCCTGCGGAAAAATTAAAATTTGGCTTTAATGTAAAGTGAGCATCAATCAGCCTTATATCCGCTATACTAAACTGCAAGTTCATTATAATTCTCCTCTTTAGTTTCAACGCTATAAGTTTCTTTCTCTGCTTTGTATCTCTTCTTCTTATATTCCTTTAGGTCTATAACATTTGTTATCTTTTTCGACTTTACCACGGTCTCTTCCCATATCGCACTTAATGCGAATGGAAATTTATCAAGAATACGCAACAGATTATCCATTGCCTTACTTTGTGTAATCTGTCCTGATTCATATCTTGCAGCCCCCTTTAACCCGCCCCCGAGAATCTTAGACCATTTTTCTTGCGTAAAACCAAATGATTTTCTAATTCTCTTAATTTCTTCCACTGGTAAGAGACCGTCTACCTCTCGCTTGAACTTCTTTAGAAGTTTTCCAGATGATTTCAGTGAGGAATCATCAACAATTGTCTCCTCACATACATTGCATGAGTATGTAACATAATTTGGGATAGGCACTTTTCTCCCCTTATATTCAAATTGTTCAGTTGTGACATGTTTCTTCAGTTCTCCAGTCCCACATATAGGACATGTCTTTTCCATTGTTTTCCTCCCTACCTTGCTTTAAATTGTATAATCACAGCCTTTTTGTTGTTCGCTGATATTTGCAATTTTATGTATAGTTCTTCACCGCAATGAGTTACACGATACACATCTTGCCATAACGTAATAACTTTCGTGGATTGCATTGATTTATAAAAATCAGTTTCTTGAATACATTCGATAACGTCAAGTATTGCCCCCTCATCCATGTAGCCCAATGAAGCAGCTCCTTTTTGTGCTTCTACAGTAATTCTGTATGATGAAGAACTACATAATAACTTCTTGATTCTTGCAAGGCTATATGTAGGCTTTGATGGGTCCATCGCACATATGATAGCACATTGATTGCTTTGTTCTTTGTTTTTGAAAGCATAGTATTCACACCATTGGGATAGGTCAAATTAGTATCATTATGATACTTTAATAAGATAATGTCAAGTCTGGGAAAACCCATTGCCTCGGGCTCTTGGGCTACTTAAAGGAAAAAAAGAATTGCCCACGTATTGATTCAGGCAACTTAGATGTTAGCTGTTGACGGTCTTTCTAAAAGCTAACTAATTGAAACAAATAAAAAGTAGTGGCGGAGGGGGTGAGATTCGAACTCACGGTAGAGT